>JAFXEU010000103.1 GCA_017520845.1 Kiritimatiellia bacterium
AGTCTTCCGCGTCCTTCATCGCCTCCTGATGCCAAGGCATCCGTCGTGCGCCCGTATACGCTTAGCAAGAATTTTCCTCGCTTATATCTCGATATACGTTGCAATTCTCTTAAATTTTCAACTTCCAGTTTTCAAAGATCACTCGCTCACCCTTTCGGGCGAACGAGGACATAGTTTATCAAATCTCTTTCCAACGCGCAAGGGGGTATTTTAATTTTTTTTTTCAAAAAAAATCGGCAGAGGCGCATAACGCTTCTGCCGACTCTTTTTATCAGTCGAAAATTAAGCTCAATTAGGCTTCGTCGCCATAGCCCTTCGACTTGAGGTATTCAACGACCTTACCGACGGTCGTGAGCTTTTCGGCGTCCTCTTCGGGAATCGCCGCACCAAATTCTTCTTCGAACGCCATGATGAGCTCTACGCTGTCAAGCGAGTCGGCACCGAGGTCGTCGATAAACGACGCTTCCGACGTGACCTGTTCGGCGTTAACACCGAGCTGCTCAACGATGATGTCTCTGACGCGATCTTCAAGCTTACCTGCCATTTTAATATTCTCCTTCTTAGGTTTTGGTTGTATTTTACTAAATTCCGTTTGCGTACGCAAGGGGGTGAATTAAAATAATTGATTACCCGATCATTCCGCCGTTGACGGAAATGATCTGCCCGGTTACATACGCAGATTCGCCTCCGGCGAGCCAAGAGACCGCCTTCGCGATATCCTCTACAGTTCCGAAGCGCTTCAATGGAATCGTATCCATATACGCCTTGCGGACTTCCTCGGGAAGCACGTCCGTCATTTTGGACTGAATGAAGCCGGGAGCGACCGCGTTGCAGCGGATGTTTCTGCTGCCGAGTTCCTTCGCGGTCGTCTTCGTAAGGGCGATGACACCGCCCTTGGAAGCCGTGTAATTGGCCTGACCGGCGTTGCCCATAATACCGACGACAGATGCGATATTGATGATCGAACCGCCCGCGGGAGTGCCGTCAGCGGCTTTGTTCTTCATCATCGGACGGCTGACGGCGCGCGTGAAGAGGAACGTACCCTTGAGATTGACGTCGATGACGGCGTCCCAGTCGTCGTCGCTCATACGCATCAGAAGTCCGTCTTTGGTGATGCCTGCGTTGTTGACCATGATATCGACCTTGCCGAAATCCGCAATCACGCCCTTTACGCACGCGTCGACCTGGGCGGAGTCGGCGACATTGACGCCGTAACCCTTGGCCTTCGCTCCCGTCGCTTCGATTTCCTTAACGGTTTCATCGCACCATTCGGCGTTGAGATCGCAAACCGCGACCGCTGCGCCGTCGGCGGCGAGACGCTTGGCGATCGCCGCTCCGATTCCGCGGGCGGCGCCCGTTACGATGGCGACCATTCCTTCAAGATTTCTCATCTTTCTCTCCTTATTTAAGTGAAAACGCAAGTATTGTACCAAATCACCGCCCAGCGCGCAAACCGCTCACTTTGCGATACGAACGCGCGGGTCGAGGAAAGCGTACAGAACGTCCGTGACGAGATTCACGACCTGATACACGAGAGCGCCGAGAACGACGACCGCACGGACAACCGCCAGATCTGCGGAATGAATCGCGTTTATCGAAACGGAGCCGAGACCCGGAATCCCGAAAAAACTCTCCAACAGAAGCGAGCCCGTGAAAAGATACGGAATCGAAAGCGAAATGTACGTCACGATCGGGATGAGCGCGTTGCGCAGAACATGACGCGTCATCACCGTAAAACGGTTAAGCCCCTTTGAACGCGCCGTCAAAACATAAGGCTTGTAGATTTCGTCAAGTATCGCGGTACGGTAGAATCTGACATCCATGCCGAGAGAACTTAAAACACCGATCATAACCGGCAGAATCATATATTCCACCGACCCGTACCCCCATATCGGAAACCATTCTGCCTTGAACGCGAGAAAGAACTGCCCCAAAAGCACCCATACCACGTAGTTTACGCTCATCAGCACGGCGGAAACAAAAAGGATTATCTTATCCGGCGCCCGCCCCCTGTATGCGGCCGACAAGGTCGCGAAGAAAAGCGCGAGCACCGATCCAAAGACCAGTATCGGAACGGTGAGCGACAGCGACGGCCCGACGCCTCGCTTGAGGATATCCTTGACAGGCTCGTTCATTTTAGCGGAATACCCCAGATCACCGGTCGCGACATTTTTCATGAAAGCGAAAAACTGGCTGTCGAAAAAATCATCCTCGCCGATGATGAGCGGCTTATCGTAACCGTATTGGCGATTGAACGCCCTTATGCTCTCCTCGCTCGCTCCCTTGCCCAGAATCGTCAGCGCGGGAGAATCTCCGATGACGACGTTGAACAGAAGAAACGTTATCAGGAGAATCCCCAGCGTAGTGGGGATCGCCTCCAATATGCGCCGCAGAACGTATTTGAACATTTCCCGGCTCTTTATAACGCGATCGCATCGGCGAGAGCTTTCGCCACGCCGGCGCTGTCGCACTTATCGAGACGCTCAAGTATTTTGGCCCAGCGGTATGCTCCCGAGCCGGCGACGTCGAAAGGACGGTTGACGAACAGGCAGTCGAATGCGCGACGGCGCGAACGGTACTTCGCCTGAACGGAGGCGAGAGTCTTCTCGAACCGCGAAACGTATGCGGATGTGAACGCCGCGGGATCGGACACGAACGAAAGGCGCCGGCGAACGACGTTCGCATAGGGCGCTACCGACTCCTCGAACGAATGCTGATAGTTCACAAAGCTTCCCGTATGTTCCGTGACGACGAGCCGCGATGGGATTCCGCTTGAATCGAACTGAAGAACCTCGTAATTCTTATCGAAGAGATTTTCCTTCGTTTCGGTTGAACGGCGTCCGACGATCATGTCCACGGCCGCGGCCTCGCCCATCAGCTGGGCGAACCTGAGAGCAAAGACGGGATTGCGGAATTTCGCGGCGGGGATTTTGTCAGAGGCTGTGCCCGGTATGTACGAACGCGCGAAATACGCCGTTCTGACGAGAGTTCCGCGATACTGGTTATTGCCGTTATACGGCTCGGTAAACTGCCCGAAGCCCACGTGCGTCGGCAGTTTCATGCCGAGCTGCCGGCACATGAGACGGCGGTCCAGAATGTAATCGGAATAATCGTTCGACTCTATCATCGCATGGAGAAGATCCTTGCCCTCGTCGAGATGTTCGGCGATGCCCCACTTCTGGAAGCGAAACATGTATATGTGGGCGGCGGGAAGCCCTACCTCCTTGCACTGCATGATATAGACATGTCCGCGCCTCGATCCCGCGATCGGATCGCGGGCGAGCGACGAGACGATGCGCCCGACGTTCACGTAATCAATCTCGCTGAAAACGCGCGAAAGATTCAGGATGATGTTCCGTGCGCGGGGATCGCATATCTGGGCGAGCTCCGGATCATGCGTGCGGTCGAACTCCTCCCAAAGCGGATCGAATATAATCTCGCCGTCTTCAACGCGCGCGCCTGGCAGCCACTCTATCTGGCGGTAAAACTCAGGCGAGATACCCTGTATAAGGTCGCCGTCTTTTACTATGGTCTCATTCGGGCCCTGCGTCAGCACCTGGCACATCGTATTGCGCCACTCGACGTTCTCGACGGTCTCCTCGCGCAGTTCCGCGGGAAGCGACGCTCTCCATTCCATGTCGATTCTGCGGATTTCGGCTCTGAGCTCCTCCGCCGACATTCCCTCGGGGTCGAGCGCCTTGACGCTCTGCTTGATCTCAATCGGCGTCGTAACCGGAAAGAGATCAAGTTCGGGATAGCCCATGCGGTTGCGGCGCGAGAGCATCGCCTTAACCTCTTTAATGTTCTCTTTGAGCTTTTCGTCAGAAATCTGAGTCAAAGGTATCGAAGCGCCGACCGTAATGTAACGCGTTCCGGTCGCGCTGTTGTAATAGTATATCGGCTCGCCGAGAATCGCGACTTTCGAACGCTCGACAAGACGCCCCATATCTTCGGGAGAAATGGGCGAGCGCGACATTCGCCAGTTTTCACCGCGCGCGCGAAGCGCGTTGCGGACCTTGGCGGAATGGGTGTTGAGAAAACGGATCTTACGTTTGGAGACGAGAGTCTGAAGCGCCTCGTCCGCCAAAAACGCGAGATCGACGCGGTCGGGATCGGGACGGATAAGAACGGCATCCTCGGTAAAAATCAAATCCACCGAAAGAGCAAGCTCCTCATCCTCCTCGGCAACCGTAAGCGTCGCAAGACCTGCCGCCTTACGATCAGCGTTAATCGCGTCTATCCACATCATGCGCTGCATGGCGTGGACGCCCTTGCGGGTCACGAGTCCCGGGGTTTTGAGAAACAGCGTACCGATGCGCGAAAGAAGCTTTCCTTCCGCATCCCTGGCGAAAATCGGCTCTCCAAGTAATTTCATAGTTTCCATATTATAACACAACTTGATAATGTCCGCTTGAATAATCTATCCGGGGAAGAGCCGGCTTAAAATCTGCTCAGCCGGCGTCATCGCCTTTTTGCCGTTATTGCACTCCTTGCAGCAGGGAACGCAATTTGAGCGCACGGACTTTCCGCCGCGCGCGACGGGAACGACATGATCCATCGTCAGATTTTCCGCTCCAACCGTCCTGCCACAGTAATGACATACTCCCTTTTGGAGCTGCGCGCGCCACCAGTCCGTTTTGCGAAGTTCGCGAGCCTTCTCGCGTTCACGCTTTGAATGCACGGGATCGGCGGAAAATTCCACCCAGTTATCCATCACACATGATCCTTTCCTATGAATTCACATGGCGCTTTCGCGGCAAGAAGCCCCTGAATGAACTTAATCCCGTACACCACGTGAGAAGTGAAAACCGCCGCCATCGTTAAAAACCATGTCAAAAGATTGCGCGAAACCGTCGTCAACGCCAAAATAAAAAGATAAAAAGCCAACGGAGCAAGCGCGGCTGAAACAACCCAAGTCATTACATTCAACCGGGGGATAAACGGCACGACCGCCGCGAAAACGCCGAGCGCTGCGAGATACGCGACAAAAAGGCTCGGAATAAAATACGAAAGCCTCAACGAATTGGACGGATATCGTTTGACGAAATATCCGCGATGAAACGCGTAACGCCCGAGCTGGCGAAGATGGGGCCCGAAAAGTTTTCGACGGTGATGATTGACTACAACCCACGGGTCGTACACTATGCGCTTGCCGGAATCGATTATGTCTTTACAGAGCAAAGTATCTTCGCCAGGCCAGAAATCGGTGCGGTAACCGTTGATTTTCCGCAGAAGATCCGTGCGGACAAAGAGATTGCAGCTCGGATAATCGTCCACATCGCGCCTGACGCCGCCCGCTTTGTAACGGTAGCGGTAATTGCCCGAAAGAAGAATATTGTCGTATGCGCGGCCGCCGACTCTGGCGAGATACGGATCGTTCGGAGGTGTAACGCCCGGGCCTCCGACGGCTCCGATGGTCCCGTCGCCGAAATACTTTATCGCGTATTCGAGCCAATGCGCGTCGGGGTAGGCGTCATCGTCGATGAACGCGACAACGGATCCCTTCGCTTCCTTTATGCCGATATTGCGCTTCTCGGCGGGACGTACCCTGCCCGTGGGAATAATCTTAAGATCAAGCGCTCTGACACCTAAATCAAGTTCGCCGTCCGGCAGCACAATAACCTCGTAATCGCGGTATGTCTGCCTCTCAAGCGCGGCAATACATTCGTCGAGAACAGCACTTCCCTGCGGACAGGCGATTACGACGGATACAAAAGGTTTTTCCTTCAATTGCGGAGGAACTTCGGCCTTAGCGTAATACTTAAGGACCTTGAGCCTGTAGAAGACAGCGAGAGAGTCGAGCGCCATAACCTTTACGGTATTCGCGCTCAACGCGCCGAATTTATTTCCGAACCTGATAATCACGGGAGCTTCAACGATTTTCGCGCCCCGCTGATGCGCGATCGACAGAAGCTCGAGATCGAACGCGTATGCCTTGACGAGCATTCGCGAAAGCGCCTCTCCAAGCACCTTGCGCTTAAAGAGCTTCATGCCCGTCTGAGTGTCGGTGATGGGAAGACCGATGAAAATCCGGACAATCGTGAAATACACCCAGCTAACCAAACGCCTGTGCCACGGATACTGAACCCGGGAATTTTTATGACGTTTCGAACCGACCACGACATCGGCGTTTTTAGAAGCCATAGCGTCAAAAAACCAAGGCGTCTGTTCGGGAAGAATATCGAGATCTCCGTCCAGCAGCATTACAAGCTCGCCCGTCGACGCTTCAAAACCTGCACGCAACGCGGCCCCTTTGCCGCCGTTCACCGGACAGATGACGGGCTTGACAACGACATCGCCGAACTTTTCGGAGGCGAGCGCCGCGAGCGCTCCTGCCGTCCCGTCGGAAGAGCCGTCGTCGACGGGAAGAATTTCGGCCCTGATTCCGTTCGCCGCAAAAAGTTCCGCGGTCATTCTGACGTTTGACGCAACCTTGTCGACAAGATTGTAAACGGGCATAACGACAGAGAGCCGGCCGCTGCCGACCGTCTCTTTAACTGTTTTCCACGAAACCTTCCCGTCATTCATCGTATCATCATTATTTTATCAAATTTGAGCAAAAACATTAAGGGAAAACGCCAATAAAAAAAGGTCTGCGTAAAACGCAGACCTTTTACGGAATCTAAGTAATTGAAATTACTTGATTTCAATCTCGGCGCCGGCCTTCTTGAGCTGCTCGGCGATCTTCTCAGCCTCGTCCTTGGCGATGGCTTCCTTAACCTTCTTGGGAGCACCGTCGACCATGTCCTTGGCGTCCTTGAGGCCGAGACCCGTGATAGCGCGGATTTCCTTGATGACCGCGATCTTGTTGGCACCGGCGGACTTGAGGATAACGTCGAACTCGGTCTTCTCTTCAGCGGCGGCGGCACCGGCGCCGGGAGCGGCGACGGCAACGGCAGCGGCGGCAGAAACGCCCCAAGCTTCCTCGAGAGCCTTAACGAGTTCGTTGATTTCGAGAACGGTCTTACCGGACAGTTCCTGGATGATTTCTTCGTTTGTCATTTTCTTTTTTCCTTTTTAGTTCAACCTTCAGCGTGTTTCATCTGAAGGAAATTGTTTTATTCAGCAGCAGGCGCCTCGGCGGGAGCCTCGGCCGCAGGAGCGGATTCCTCGGCGGCGGGAGCGGCCTCGCCACCCTTCTTCGCCTTCTCGGAGAGAACGCGAGCGAGACGCGTAGCGGGCTCCTTGAAGAGCATAAGGAGCGTAGCTCTGAGCTCGTTCTTGCCTGGAACCTTGGAGAGAGCCTCGACCATGGCGGCGTCGACGATCTTGCTGTCGTAATCAGCACCCTTAACGGAAGCCTTACCGGCAGAATCCTTGACGAAAGCCATGATGGCCTTGGCGACGGCAGTGGGCTCACCCTTGCCGATAACGACAGCGGTGGGACCTGCGAGCATCGCGTTGACATCGTCGGACCAACCCTTCTCCTTCGCGACCTTCGCGAGGTAAGTGTTCTTTACAACGAGAAGACGGCTCTCGACCTTGCGGAGCTCGGCGCGGAGCTTAGAGAGCTGAGCAACGGAAACACCACCGTAGTTGACGATGAAGCAATACTCAGAATCTTTAACGCGAGCGACGATTTCGTCTAAAATCGCAATCTTTTCAATTCTCATTTCAAATACCTCCTAAGCTTATTCGGCATCCGTAGCGGCGATCACGGGAACGCCGACACCCATCGTGGAGGAAATGCTCATGGACTTGATGAACGTACCCTTTACGTTAGCGGGCTTCGCGGCCTGAACGGCGGCGACGACAGCCTTGATGTTGCTAACGAGAGCGGCGTCCTCAAAGCTGCGCTTACCGGCGATAACGGCGAGGTTACCGGTCTTGTCCATACGGAAATCGACCTTGCCGCCCTTGGCTTCCTTAACGGCCGTGGCGGTATCGTCGGTAACGGTACCGGTCTTGGGGTTGGGCATGAGACCGCGGGGACCGAGAACGCGGGCGCACTTGCGGACTTCCTTCATCGCTTCAACCGTAGCGATGGCGACGTCGAAATCGCACCAGCCTTCCTTGGTAACCTTCTCGATCAAATCGGCCATACCGACATAATCGGCACCGGCCTGACGGGCGGCTTCGGCCGCATCACCGCCGGCGAACACGGCGATCTTTACGGTCTTGCCGGAACCGTTGGGGAGCTTGACCGTACCGCGAACGGCGGTATCGCCCTTCGTGAGGTCCTTGCCGAGGTGGAAATAAACGTCGACCGTCTCGTCGAACTTCGCACCGGCGTTGGCCTTGACGAACTTAACGGCCTCCTCGATGGAAACGGCCTTCTGGGGCGCCTTCTTAAGAGCGGCGCGATACTTCTTACCGTGCTTCATTCAACCACCTCGATTCCCATGTTGCGAGCCGTGCCGACAATCATCTTGTAAGCCTGCTCCGGATCCTCGGTATTGAGGTCAGCCTTCTTCATCTCAACGATCTTGAGAACCTGTTCCTTGGTGACCTTACCGACCTTGTTCTTGTTGGGAACGCCGCTGCCCTTCGCAAGACCGGCTTCCTTCTTGAGAAGAACCGACGCGGGTGGTGACTTGAACTGCAGCGAGAAGCTGCGGTCCTGATAAACGGTAATGATTACGGGGATTACGAGACCTGCATCCTTGGCAGTCTTCGCATTGAACTCCTTGCAGAACTGCATGATGTTAACACCAGCAGAACCCAAGGCGGGACCGACGGGCGGAGCGGGATTCGCAGCGCCGGCCGGGATCTGGAGTTTAACAACTCCGGTAACCTTCTTGGCCATTTTCGCCTACCTTTGTTTTTCGTGCGGCTCCTCCCGGGGATCCTGTCCCGGTCATAACGGACCGCAAAACCTGCCGATTACTTAGCCTCGGAGAAGGTTTCTTCGACAGCGACCTTCTCGACCTGCCAGTACTCGACGTCGACCTGGACCTTACGGTTGAAGATATTAACCTCAACCTTGAGTTTGCCCTTGTCGGGATCAACCATTGAAACCTGGCCCGTCAAACCCATGAACGCACCATCGTTTATCTTCACCGTATCCTCTACGGAGAAATTGAATTTCGGACGCTCGACATCCTGAGCCCCGTTGGGCTTATCAAGGAGAATAGCGTCAACCTCATGCTTCTTAAGCGGCATCGGACGATCGCTGCCGACGAAACCGATCATTCCGGGGGTTTCGCGGAGAAACTGCCACGTCCGCTCGTAAATCGCCTTGCGCCCGTTGTCATCGACACCGCGCGCTTCATCATAAAGGGCCAACTCGCAAAGAACGTAACCGGGGAAAAACTTTTTGACTATAGTGCGTTTCTTGCCGTTTTTCTTCTCACTGACCTTCTCGGTAGGAATAACGCAGCGGCCGATATAATCTTCCATACGCTCGATCTTAACACGAGCTTCTATCGAACGCTGAACCTTGTTCTCCTGACCGGTCAAGGTGTGCAAGACAAACCACTGTTTTTCCATTACGTTTACCTCTTAAAGGCCTTACTTGTTCAGGAACAGTCCCAAAACGAACTGGATAACCTTATCGCAAACACCAGTCGTGACGGCGAGAATGAAAATAAACGCAATAACGACGAGAGACGACTCCCAAAGCTCACGCTTCGTTGGCCACGTCACCCTCTTGGCCTCGGCTTTCACGCTGGCCATGTATTCCTGAGTTTTTTTAAGTTTGCTCATTTATTTCATTCTCCATTATTGGCAGGGTAGGAGGGAATCGAACCCCCATAGGCGGTTTTGGAGACCGCTGCACTGCCATTGTGCTACTACCCTAAAAATCGGAGGGAAAACCTTACTTGGTTTCCTTGTGGGTCGTGCGCTTACGGCAGCTGGGGCAGAACTTCACCTTCTCGAGACGCTCGGTCGTCGTCTTTTTGTTACGGGTCGTGGTGTAGTTGCGGCGCTTGCACTCGGTGCACGACAAAATCGCGAGATCACGCATTTTTCTTCTCTACTTTCAGTCTTGTAAGTTTCAGAGCCCACCCGCCGTCCCGACCGACCACTTTCGGCCGGTGCTGACGGGCGGGCATCTCACAGAAGACCTTGATCTATTACTTGATCACGGCCGATACCGTACCGGCGCCGACGGTGCGGCCGCCTTCACGGATAGCGAAGCGCATCTTCTCTTCGAGAGCGACGGGAGCGATGAGCTTGACGGTGATTTCGACGTTGTCGCCGGGCATGACCATCTCAACGCCCTCGGGGAGCTGAATGTCGCCCGTAACGTCGGTCGTACGGATGTAGAACTGAGGACGATAGCCCTTCATGAACGCGGTGTGACGGCCGCCCTCGTCCTTCGTGAGGACGTAAACCTGGCCCTTGAACTCCGTGTGAGGAGTGATGGAACCGGGCTTGGCGAGAACCTGACCGCGGGTAACCTCTTCCTTCTTCGTACCACGGAGGAGGCAGCCGACGTTGTCACCGGCCTGACCCTGCTCGAGGAGCTTGCGGAACATTTCAACGCCCGTGCAAGCGGTCTTGGCGGTAGGCTTGAGACCGACGATTTCAACATCGTCACCAACCTTGATCACGCCGCGCTCGACACGACCGGTAACGACCGTACCACGACCTTCGATCGAGAAGATGTCTTCGATCGGCATAAGGAAGGGCTTGTCGAGTTCACGCTCAGGCTCGGGGATGTAGGTGTCGAGAGCGTCCATGAGCTCGGTGATGCAATTGCAGGCGGCGTCGTCCTTGGAAGCGGCCTGGGTGGCGGGATAAGCGGCGCCGCGGATAACGGGAGCGTTGTCGCCATCGTAGTCGTACTTGGAAAGGAGGTCGCGGACTTCCATCTCGACGAGCTCGAGCATTTCGGCGTCGTCAACGAGGTCGCACTTGTTAAGGAAGACGGCAATCTTCGGAACGCCGACCTGACGGGCGAGAAGAACGTGCTCGCGGGTCTGGGGCATGGGGCCGTCAACGGCGGAAACGACGAGGATAGCGCCATCCATCTGAGCAGC
>JAFXEU010000104.1 GCA_017520845.1 Kiritimatiellia bacterium
CAAGGTTCCGCTCAAATCAGCATCAACACCAAATTCTACAGTTACGTTATTATTCGTCTCAGCATTAAGCTCAATACTCAAGCCAAACCTAGTAGAAGCATCGTCACTTAATACAAGCGCAGCATTAGTTGAAACCTCTCGCCCATAGTAATCGTCTACTGGACGCGGCAAAACACTCTTCGCAGCATACGCCGAAGAAGTTAGAAAAGCGATTGCTATGATAAGGAATTTCATTACAGTATATTTTACCATAAAAAGCATTCCGTACGTTCGCTTCGCTCTCGAAGGAATGAAAATTCAACGCCTCTGTCATCAACCCAATCAACCTCCGCATTTCGTAAGATGCGAGTATTATATCATTTTTTGCTGTAAGCGAGGGGGATTAAGTGAGCATTGTTTTGTGGGGTATAGGGGACGGCGGATGAGATAATTTGGTATAATTTGGTCATGAGAGTGATAAGAATGAAAAAGTTAATGTCGTTCGTGTTGGTATTGGTCGCGCTTTTTACATGTAGCGCATCAGCAGACGTAAAAAGGGATCAGCTTCTCGTTTTTCACATGGATTTTAACATTATCCAGATGAGACGGGACTTGGTGATGGAGCTTTTAAATACCGCGTCAAAATCAGGCTACAATGCTATTCTTTGGGAGATTGAAAATAAGGTAATGTTACCGTCGATTACGCCTGCGATTTCACCTGACGCTTTTTCCCAGGAAGAGTTTAAAGAAATTCTCGCTGAAGCCGATAAACTGGGGCTTGAATCTATTCCTCTAATGCAGACATTCGGTCATGGGGAGTATATAATGAATTGCCCTGAGTATCGGCATTTTCGTGAGAGGGCTGATAAATCGGATTGTTATTGCGTCTCTAAAAAATCTGTTAGAGAATTTCAGCTTGCGCTGTTGCGCGATTATATTGATCTGTTCGGATCTCGTTTAAAGCGCTTTCATTTAGGCGGCGATGAGGCTTATTGGTTCGGAAGTTGCCCCGTTTGCGAAAAGCGAGATAGAATGGAACTTTATGTCGAGCATTTAGAAGTTCTTTCGAAAGAGCTTAGATCTCGCGGTATTCGTCCCGGTGTCTGGCATGATTTTCTACTTGATAAAAAGTGTCTCAATTCAAAAGCTAAGTTACCAGATGATTATACGGTTTGGTATTGGGACTATAGTTGCGGTAGTGATGATCTTCGTGCTAAAGATAGCGCCGATAAAATAGCTAAGCTTTCTTCAAGTAGGTACGAGCTTATTATGTGCGCGACCTGTCAATCCTGGGGTGATAATCCGTTTTTTGTCGACGCTCGGTTTCATCGTATGAATATTACTAGACTCGGAGCGATAGCGCGCGATAAAAGATATGCGGGGTTTTGTTTAACATCATGGTCGATTAGACAATCGCTTAAAAGGCTGCAGCGTCCGCTGATCGAATATGCGGCAAAGCGCTTTCTGGATCCTTCTCCCGATAGCGCAGAGGATTGGAAAATGGCGATTCAAGATACTTTTGGCTCTTACTGTACCCCTGAAATGGTGGATGAGCTTTTTGTTAGCGGGCGTGATTTAATTAACGCCGATTCGCGCCAATGGTCAGGTCTTAAAGAGGGCCTTCCTCCGCCTGAAGGCTGGTTTAAAAGTTGGTGTGCTAAAAACCCCGCTAAGACTAAAAATATACCAATAAAAGCGAAGTCTCAAGTAGAGCGTACTAAAAGGGCGCTTAATAAATGGAAGGCTCTTCCCGAGCCTAATGACGCGGTAAAGTTAGCTATCAGGGCTGGTGAGATTAAGATTAAACAGTGCGAGATGGTAGCTAAAGCGCTTAAAGGAGAAGAGTACTATTATCCGATTTCTGAAGTTACTTCCTTATATTCTTTAGAACAATCGCCTCGTTCAGCTGAAAATTCAGCTAAACTCGTTTTGGGCTTTTTCGCCCGTTAGAATCTTTTTATTTCAGTATCTCCAGTCCGCGTGACTTGAAGAAGGGCTCGATATCCGGTTTGTCGTCGCCCGTGAAGGATTTGAATAATTTCATCGGATCTTCGGATGCGCCTTTTTCAAGGAACGTTTTTCTGAATTTCATGGAAAGTTCCTTATCCCAGACATCGCCTTTCTTTTCAAAGACCGAATACAGGTGACGGTCGAGCACCTCGGCCCAGAGGTACGTGTAGTAGCCGGCTGTGTATCCTCCCGCGAAAACGTGTTTGAAATGCGCCAGACGGTGACGCGGCACAAGTTCTTTGGGAATGCCGATCTCTTCGCAGACTTTACGCTCGAATTCCTCGGGATCGACGCTCTCGACGCTTTCGAGAAGATTCCATTTGAGATCGACGAGAGCCGAGATGCTCAGCTTTGTCGTCAGAATCCCCGAACAGTGATTGTCGGCCGCTTTCATCCTGGAGATGAGATCGGCGTTGAGAATTTCGCCAGAGTCGGAAATGGCGTATTCGGCCAGCAGCGACGGCTCGAACGCGCGGCGCTCGTTTATCTGGGAGAAGATTTCGTTATATTCGGAATATCCCGCCGTGCAGCTTACCGTCGGGTAGACGCACTGCGAGAGAAGTCCGTGAAGGGCATGACCGAATTCATGGAACGCGGTGACGACTTGAGTGGGCGAGAGATATTCGCCGAAGTTGCATGCGTTAATAACGATCGGGCGGATGTTTTTGCCGTCAGGCGATATCATCTGCTTGTTGAAAAGCGACATCCAAGCGCCTCCGGATTTTGTCGGACGCGGAGAATAATCGGCGATGAAAACTCCTATGTATGAGCCGTCGGCATCGGTTATCTCGAAAGCGCTCGTCGCGGCCGGATTATAGAGATTAGAATTGTCGATCTGTTTCGCCTTTATCCCGTAGAGGCGTTCCGCCGCGCGAAGAACGGCTTTCAGCACATTTTCAGATTTGAAGTATTTTCTTACCTCGTTCGCCGAGAAGTTGTATTTTTCCTTTTTAAGTTTTTCGGCGTAGTAAAATACATCCCACGGTTCGAAAACTGATCCTTCGGCGAGCTTGCCTGAGGCGACATCTCGGTCAAAGAGAGTTTTAATCTCCGCAAGTTCGCGTTTTGCGGCGCTTGCGGCGCATTTTACGATAGGCTCGGTGAATTCGAGCGTTGCCTCGCTCGTTCCTGCCATGCGAAGTTCATTGTAATATGCGGCGGGAGTTTTGAAGCCGAGTATTTTCGCGCGTTCTATTCTGAGCTTGGTTATTTCGGTAATGATGCTTCTGTTGTCGTGTTCACCCGGTGTGAAACCTCGAGCGATATAGGCTTTGAACATCGCCTCTCTTCTTGAGCGGTCATCGGTATTGGCGATCACATCATAGTAGTCGGATACGTCGACGCCGAAATCCTTTTTGAATCTGTTGTTGCAGGCGAGGACGTTCTTGCTGAACCTGAGCGACAGCTCGCTTAATTTCCCGTTTATTTCGCGCAGTCTTTCGCGCTTGGACCGGTCGAGCGATACGCCGTTGCGTCTGAAGGAATCGTGAACGCGTTTAAGAACCGTTTTTTCCTCTTCGGTAAGGCCGCTCTTGTCGCCGCGCCAAACGGCATCGATCCGTTCGTAGAGCGCTATGTTGGAAATCGTCTTGGAGGCATCGGCCGTGAAAACGGGAATCGCTTCGACGCTGGCTTTTTCGCGGTCTTCATCGCGTTCAAGCGAAAAAAGAACTCCGAAAACTCTGCTCGCCCGGGTAAGCTCGCGGTCTGTGAAGACATAAGGGGCAACAGTGTTTTGAAAAGTCGGCTTTTCTTTATTCTCGACTATCGCCTGTATGCGCTTATGTTTGAGATCGACCGCGGTCTTTAAGGCGTCGACATAACTGGAAACTTTAAGTTCCTTGAAAGGCGGCATCCCGTACGGGGTGTCCCATTCGGCGAGCCACGGGTTGCCTGTCGCGGCGGATGTCGCTAAAAGGGCGCTTGCGATGATAGCGGTCATTGTTGTTTCCTTTATTGAACGATTTGAAAATTCAGCGGATATTTTATCATACTTTTTTATAACGTGACTCCGGTTTTGAAAATCGCGATTTCGCGCGCGCCGTTTTTTTCGGAGGTCGTTTTTTCGCCTGAAGCGATCGAGATTACATATTGAAGCAGTCTTAATCCGGCCTCTTCAAGCGTCTCGCTGCCGTCGGCGACCGTACCCGCATTGAAATCGATCCAATTGCGCTTTTTCGAATAAAGCGCCGTGTTGGTCGAAATCTTTACAGTCGGCGCAGGCGCTCCGAACGGCGTTCCCCGGCCCGTCGTGAACAAGACGATATGAGCGCCCGCCGCCGTAAGAGCCGTAGCCGAAACGAGATCGTTACCTGGGCCGGACATCATGTTAAGGCCTTTCGCCGTGATTTTTTCGCCGTATTCGATCGCGTCGACTACACTCGAAGAGCCGCCTTTCTGGACGCAGCCGCAGCTCTTGTCCTCAAGCGTCGTAATTCCGCCCGCTTTGTTGCCGGGGCTCGGATTTTCATAAACGGCTTCACCGTGCGAGATGAAATAATCCTTGAAATCCGAAACGATTTTCGCGGCTTTCTCGAAAACTTTTTGGCTTGTAGCGCGGTTGAAAAGTATCGGCTCGGCACCGAACATTTCGGGGACTTCTGTAAGAACCGTCGTTCCGCCTAAAGCTGTAAGAAGATCGCTGAATCTGCCGACGACGGGATTGGCCGTAATCCCGGAAAGGCCGTCCGATCCGCCGCATTTCATTCCGATTACAAGTTCTGAGACGTCGATATCCTCACGCTTGTCGTTGGCCATGGCCTCGGCGATTTCAGCCAAAAGGCGCGAACCCTCGGCGATTTCGTCTTCGACTTCCTGCGCGACGAGAAACTTGACGCGAGACGGGTCGACTTCGCCCAGCTCCGCGCGGAACTGTTCGGGCGTTATGTTCTCGCAACCGAGGTGTAAAACCAATACGCCACCCGCATTCGGGTGGCGGCAGAGTGCCGCGAGCAGCTTTCGCGTCCGCGCGTGATCCGCGCCCGTCTGCGAACAGCCGTACGGGTGAGAAAATGAGTAAACGCCTTCGACGCCGCCTTGTGCAAGCGATGCATTAAGAGCGGCGAGGCGCGAGGCTGTCGAGTTGACGCAGCCGACGACTGGAATAATCCAGATTTCGTTTCTGATCCCGACAGAGCCGTTCGCGCGCCTGAAGCCTTTGAATGTAACCGGCTTCAGTTTCGAAACATCTGTTTTTTCGATAGGAAGGGGATTATAGGCGTATTCGGTTGTTTCGTTTAAAAGCGTTTTGACGTTGTGAACGTGAACCCAATCGCCTTTTGAAATGTCTTCGGACGCAACACCGATAGGGAAGCCGTATTTTATGATTTTTTCGCCCGCTTTTATGTCTTTCAGGGCGAGCTTATGTCCGGCGCATATTTCGCCGCGCTTTTTAAGCAGGACTTCGACATTGTCGGAAGGATGGATTTTGATTGCGTCCATAACTTAAAGATAACCGTTTATGTCTTCGCCCCAGAATTCAATGTTCGCTGCGCATTTTTTTACGAGGGTGTCGATTGGCAGCGAGCGGTTTTCGAAGAACCATTCAAGAACCTTTTTGTCGTCGCGGACGAGATAGGTTTCGTCGCCGCGCTTCGCTTCAAGCGCCGTTCCTTCGGCGTTCCACTTTTCACCGCGCGAATAGAACTCGACGAGCGAACGGAACGAGGCGGAGAGGTTCTTCGGGGGTTTTCCGAATTTCGCGTAATACGCCTTTACGCTAGGTAGGCACCGCGCCTTCCATTTTGAAACGGAATTGAGCGAAATGTCGAGAAGCTTGTGGTCGATAAAGGGGTTTTTAAATCGCTCTGTAACGGACGCCGCGAAATCTTTGAGTTCCTTTTCAGGGAGCGTCAGCGTAGGAATGATCTCGCCGTAAATCGTCTCTTCCATAAAGGATCTGACACCCTCGTCGTTCATGCAGTCGCGGACAATATCGAATCCCTTCAGATATGCGCCGAGAACGAACGACGTGTGCGCTCCGTTTAAAATGCGAACCTTGCGCTGCTTGTACGGCGTATGATCGTCGACGACGATGATCGGGAGCTCGGCTTTATCTAAACCTAGCTCGTCGGCAATCGACTTCGGTCCCTCGATGACCCAAAAACCGAAGCATTCGCCCGTGTCGATTACATTGTCCTCGTAGCCGTTCTCTTCGTTGAGAGATTTCGCTTCCGCTCGCGGATAGCCCGTTACGATACGATCGACGAGCGTTGAACAAAATACGTTTTCCTCGTCGAGCCAGCGCGTGAACTCTTCGCCGAGATTCCAGTCGGCGGCGTGGCGCATTACGCACTTTTTGAGTTCGCGTCCGTTGTGGTCGATAAGTTCGCACGAAAGAATTATAAAGCCTTTGCCTTTTTCGTTTTCGAAAATCTTAAAGCGCTCGTAAAGAAAGCGCGTCATTTTAGCCGGGAAGGAATTCGCGGGCGCGTCATCGAATCTGCAAGAGCCGTCATACGCGATGCCGGCCTCGGTCGTGTTGGAGACGATAAATCTCAAATCGGGATTTTTCGCGTTATCTAAAAATGCAGCATTATCGACGTAAGGGTTGATGCAGCGCGAAACGGAAGAGATGACGCGTTTGCGGTTTACCGCGCCCCCGTTTTCAAAGCCGCGCAGATAAAGGGTGTAAAGTCCTTCCTGGTCATTTATCGCGTCACGTATGAAATCACCGCCGGGAATCGGCTGAACGAGACAGACCTTGCCGTTGAAACCCGACTTTTCGTTGAGGATGTCGATAAAATAATCTACGAACGCCCGAAGGAAGTTTCCTTCGCCGAATTGCAGTACGCGCTCGGGAGCCTTACGAAGGAGGTATCCGTTAAAACCCGCTTCGTCCAACGATTTATAAGACAACTTATTCATTTTTTTTTTATAAATATTGATGTTATTTCAGTTTGAATACACGGTCTGGGGTTCTGGAGTCGCAAAGATAAAATTCCATCTCGACGGAGTTTTCGGTGACTTTCAGTCTATAATGGCCGGCGGCGCGGGTTTCATAGTATTCTTTCAGGCTCGGCTTGAAAAAGTTGATTTCGGAATGAAAGTCTTCTTTATTCCTCATCTTCTCCAGGAATCTCTCGGCCGGAACGTATTGTTCAGGTGTGGAACTGTTGGGTGTTGCGGTAAGTGGAGACCTTTCGGTCCAAACGCTGTTACCGGTAAATTCGCAGAACGATCCGAGAGAGTTCTCAAAACGATAGTAGGTTGTTGAATGGGTATGCCCAGAAAGGACTATGCCGCGCCTTTTGGAAAGCGTATCAAAAAGCCGTTGACGGGACTTTAAGGCGCGAGGTGAGCCTCCAAGTCTCCAGCGATATGATTTAGTGTTCGCGTATGTTGTGAAGGGCCCGTGGGTAACGATAAATACATGGCGCGCTGTGCTGTCGGCATCGATTATGTCGCATATTTTATTTAAGTTCGCCTTTTCAAAATCGCAGAAAATCCAAATGTCGGGTCCTTTTCTGAAGGAAATAATCGGATACGTCAGTTGTTTATCGAGCTTTTCGCCTGTAAGCTTTTCGATCTCCTTCGCCATAAACGGATGAGCGAAATCGAAGTAGGCTTTTCTCGCGCCTTTACCTCTGAAATCGTGGTTGCCGACAACCGTTAAAAAGGGCATGTTATCGGGATAAGGCTTTTTAAGCATCTTTATGCAGTCGTCCAGCATCTTCTGATGAGTGGGTATATGGTCGCAGTCGCCTTGAATTATATCGCCGAGCTGAAGAATGAAGTCGGTTTTGTTTTCGTGCGCGAGCGCGGCGCTTGATGCGAGAAGTCGAGGGCAGCGTTCGCGCCACATTTCGCCGTTGCGCTTAAATTCCGCGTGTTGAATTTTGGCGTGTATATTGCTTTCGTCGTAGTGGGCGTGATACACCGTTTCAGGCGCGGTGTCGTAATGAGTGTCTCCGAGAACGGCGACATTGTATGCGACGGAATTCAGATCGGACGCTTTTTTTATTTCGTCGACAAGAGCGGACGATATGGTATCGCATCGGCCGTTTAGAAAAGCCAAAGACCCTAAGGATGTTAATGATCCGATGATAAAATCGCGTCTTTCTATGTTTTTCATGATGCTGTCTCAGGATGTATGTAAACAATATTTTAAATCACTACCATCCCATAGGCGGGATGGCACCTTTCTTTTGTTTGAGTGAATGATATCACATCCTGACGTTTTTCGTCAACCCTGTAAATTGCGTTATTTGCAATAAATTACCCCCCCCCCCCTAACTTTTTGACACATTATACAAAGCGCGTGTTGTTTTGGTATCATCCGTGTGTATAATTTCAGATTACCACACCGGAAAGGATACACAAAATGAAACCAACAGCAACACGC
>JAFXEU010000105.1 GCA_017520845.1 Kiritimatiellia bacterium
AGCGTTCGAAAGATGTCTTCCGGCGCCACATTCGGTATTAGCCATCGTTTCCAATGGTTTTCCCCAACTCAAGGACAGGTTGCTCACGTGTTCCTCCCCAATCCGCCACTCTCACACCTAAGTATTGCTACCTCGGTGATCCCGTTCGACTTGCATGCCTAATCCACGCTGCCAGCGTTCGTTCTGAGCCAGAATCAAACTCTCAGAAAAAGAAAGTTTTTAGTTTGAAAGTCCCTCGCGGAACTTTCGGCTCCTCACACAAACATTACTGTTTTCTCCAATATCGACTTTCAAAGATCGGTCGCTCACCCTTTCGGGCGAACGAGGACATAGTTTATCAAATCTTTTTCCGACGCGCAAGGGGGTATTTTTAATTTTTTTCACAACGGCAAAAAAAATTTGTCACAAAAAGATTTCTTTCAATTCTTTCGGGGCAAGCTCAAGTTCAACACCATTAAGCTTTACTTTTCGCGGACTTACACAATCGGTATTAAGTAGATATATCCGATCTTTATAAATGCTCCAATTTATGTAATCCGCATCTTCGCCGCCGAGCAAAAAAGGCTGACTTTCACGCACCAGACCGCGGCAGAGCGTCTTCCAGAATTCCAGTCTAAACGCCCTGAACGAGGGAAATTCCTCCGCCTCGCGTCGCGCTGCGGGATAATCCCATGCAAGACACATCCAAAAAGCGCCTTTACCGCAGTTAGCTTTAACAAGATACGGCTTTTTACCCATCGTGGCCACAATCTCAACGTTTTCACCAAGCTCGACATCGGCAACACGCAATTTGGCCGAAAGATGCGCCGGATACGCAGCCTTTAAAAATTCCGGCGCCGAAGACTTAACCATCAGAATATCCTCGGATAGAAATACGTCTTTGACCTTCACTCCGGGAACGGCCTGAACAATATCGCTTGCGGTATAGTTGGCGTACTCGCGATCGATGCGCGAAGAAAGCTGCGGCGTGCAAAGAACCACCTGACCGCCTTGAGAGACGTATTCGCGCAATGTTTCGGCTATTTTCCCGGTCATCGTATTCCAGCCGCCGAAAATAAGAACCTTGTAATCCTTAAGCTGCTCAACTTTCAAGGCGTCATCGATATTTACAACATCAACCTGACCGTGGGGCGATCCTCCAAGCCATCCGTTGGCGAAAGGCTTCAAAGAATCCGTCGGGCGCGGATAGAATTCCTCCATGATCGCCTCCCACGTGAACTCTGGAGCACCTACGCGCCAGTTGGCGTTCGTCGCGGCGAGATGATGCTGACCGAAAATCGCAAAGGTATTCCAGGTCATACCGACGTAACCGTCATAATTACCGAGCGCAAGCGCCGCCGGAACTTCCGGCATTCCATTAGCGCGCGGATGCGTTTTGGTCCATTCGTAGAACTTCTTAATCGTGCGGCGATACGCCTTTGGAGCTTCCCCGTGATATTCCTGCTTGGGAGAATTGAACGGATCCATCTTTTCATCGGCGGGCGTGTATGGATGAGCCTGCGTTGACTGAGAACCAGACTCTAAAACCATCATTGAAGTTCCCATAAGCCACATTTCCTTCAAACCGACTTCAAGCGAATCCATCTTCTGAGGAACGGCATACGGAACGCGCGGCCAGCATGTCTGCCATTCATGCGCGAGCCAGGCGCTCCACCAATTTATACCCCTGCGCTTGGCGGCCCCGCGAGCCTCGGCGGTAGCATACGCGAGATTTCCACA
Organism: Kiritimatiellia bacterium; assembly: GCA_017520845.1. Classification (GTDB taxonomy): domain Bacteria; phylum Verrucomicrobiota; class Kiritimatiellia; order RFP12; family UBA1067; genus UBA1067. The sequence goes on from JAFXEU010000105.1 coordinate 1,720, forward strand.
TCCGACGGCATACATTTCGTTGCAGATGTAATCGATCCCGCCGTCAAGCTCGTAGCAGGCGAGGGGGCTGCCTGATGTCGAGAAAAGCTGAGGTTCGCGCCCTTCGACACTGCGCTTCAACTGTGCCTTCTTAGGCGCTGCGAGCATATTACCCACGAGCCACTCGTGAGCCTCTTTAAGATTGGAGAGCTTAGGCCAATTTTTAAAGTAACTCTTCTCATCCTGATAAAGAAACCCGGCATATTCGCCGATGTTGTTGCCGAGATATAATTCTCCCCACGCTTCCTTAAGCCGCTTGGTTTCCGATTCATTCTGTCGCCCGTAGATCGTCATGACGCGAATACGGTTTTTCTTCGCCCAATCGTACCATTCACCAAGATGCTCCGGCATGAGATTTTTAGGATTTCCCCACTGCACCCAAAGATTGCATTGACCGTTCGTCATCAGTTCGTACCGTTCGGAACTATCCCCGTACCCTGTAACGCCGACCAGAATTTCATCTGCACCCGCCGGCGGCGCTGCGTACACGCCCCTCAAAAAGAAGAGCAAAAATGATAATAGCACAATGCCCGTATACATCTTTTTTTTCATATTTGCAGAAGCCCCTTCTCTTTTCTTCTTTCTGCGAACAATCCAGAAGAAAGGCCCGACAAGTACCACAACAGTACCGACACAGCCTAAAACAAACCACCAACGAATGCCACGCGATTCTTGTTCTTCAGCTTCTTGTTCCTTAGCCTTTTGCTCTATTATCTCTTTTACATTAGCGCCCGCATTCTCTAACATTTTCCGAAGACGATCTGAATTGCCCGCATCAGTATAAATAGTTAACTCTCCACATCTTCCGAAAGCATCAACCCTGATACTCGTGACGCTGTTAGGTATCGTGACGCTCGTAAGAGACTCACAGCCACAAAACGCCCAATCCCCGATGTTAGTGACGCTGTCAGGTATTAATACCACACCTCCCTCACCGCAATAGCCATGAAGGACCCCTCGAATAATTATAAAACCATTGGAATCAGCCAATCCTTTACATCCAAAAAACGCTGCAGATCCGATACTCGTGACGCTATTAGGTATCGTGACGCTCGTAAGAGACGAACAGTGCTCAAACGCGCATCTCCCGATGCTCGTGACGCTATTAGGTATTAATACCTCCTTCCCTTCTCCGCAATAGTCATAAAGTACTCCTCGAATAATTATGAAACCATCGGAATCAGCCAATCCTTTACACCCCCTAAACGCGCCGCCTCCAATGCTCGTGACGCTATCAGGTATCGTAACGCTCGTAAGAGACGAACAGTCAAAAAACGCCCAATCTCCGATGCTCGTGACGCTGTTAGGTATTAATACCTCCTTCCCTTCTCCGCAATAGCCATAAAGTACTCCTCGAATAATTATGAAACCATCGAGATCAGCCAAACCTTTACATTCCGAAAACGCGCCGCCTCCAATGCTCGTGACGCTATCAGGTATCGTAACTCTCGTAAGAGACGAACAGTCAACAAACGCCCAATCTCCGATGCTCGTGACGCTGTTAGGTATCGTAACGCTCGCAAGAGACTTACAGCCACTAAACGCCCCATCCCCGATACTCGTGACGCTATTAGGTATAGTGACGCTCTTAAGAGACTTACAGGCAGAAAATGCATCTTTCCCGATGCTCGTGACGCTGTTAGGAATCGTTACGCTCTTAAGAGACGAACAGAGAGAAAACGCATTATCCCCGATGCTCGTGACGCTATTAGGTATCGTGACGCTCTTAAGTGACGAACATCCATCAAACGCCAAATCTCCGATACTCGTGACGCTATTAGGTATCGTTACGCTCGTAAGAGACGAACATCTATCAAACGCCCCATCCCCGATACTCGTGACGGGATATCCGCCAAGAGTTGATGGGATTGTTATCGCGCCAGATGTTGACTTTGGAATGGCGGGGTCAAGACACCCACCTCTTTCAAGACTCGCTTTGCCATCCTTGACAGAGTAAATCCATTTAATACCGTTAACCGTCTCTGTGGCGGCCTCAGCACAGAAGGTCATCGTTGCTGCAACCACGGCAAGAAGAGTTTTATATATTTTATGCTTCATTTTATCCATTCCTAAATATATTATGGGATGTCTCATAATTTCTTAATATATTATATCATTTTTAGTAATGAAATAGAGTTATGAGAAGCAGTTCGAGTTTTGGTATCCGCCCCTTGAGGGTGGTCGCGACCCATAGGGAAGCGACCAAGCCGAGCGACCGCGAGGCCGAGTGGGAGTGGGAGAGTGGAAAGTTAGATTCTTTGCGCGTTGCTTATATGCGCTAACGCGCGGCCACGAAAGTTGTGAACGCGGCAAATCGCTAACGCGATTAACGACTCGCCAATACGCTATTGAGTTTGACGCTTGTCGCGTCACTCAAAGCGCATCAGCTCGTCTAAAGCCTACGGCTTTTGCCGCGCTCACAAACACAAAAGCCCACTTTCGTGGGACACAAAAACGCCTCCTTCGGAGGCTACACGAAAAGCACAACACTAGAGACAGTGAGTACATTCTGTCGAAGAATGAAAATGAATTTACGAGATATAAAGTTTAGGTGAAGTTAAAAGGTGAAGGTGAACAATGGATATTTATCCTTTGCGCTAGGATTAATCTGTGACAATCTTATGCCCTTCCTCTTACAATCTACTTCGTAAGGCTATGATGGGTTAAGTTGATACGCATCATTAACGTCGTTCACCGCGTCAATCCAAGACGATTGGAATTGCCGTGAAAGTGTAAAAGTGGCACAACAAGGTCAGACCTGTTTGTGCCACTTTTATATATTGATGTTTTTAGCGTATAATGAACTAATAAAAGAAATTACTGCCAAAATGGCACAACAAGGTCAGACCTATTTGTGCCAAAATTGACAAACTTCGCAGATTGTACAAGGTCTGTCTCGTGTTGTTGGTAATATATTGCGTGTTCCTAACAAATAGGACGATTCGGGGTTGAAGTCTGTCACGTACTGGAGTATGATACGGAACAGCAGGTGCCGGTAACATCTGCTGTGCGCATGGGAGACGCTCGAGAAAATGCATGAGTTAAGTCGAAAGACCCACACTCGCGATGTTGTTTGAGCGCCGGCGGAAACCACCTGCTTGGGGCGAAAGACCCCGGATATTTGTGTGCAACCTTGCAGCAACCGCCTGCTCCAGTACGTGACAGCAAATTAAAGGGTAGCAAAATGAACGACGACAATCAAGTGAAAGTCGAAACATACGCGCAATACGTAGTCGGAATGGACGCTCATTCAAAGAAGCTCGCCATATCTATATGGGAATGCTCGGATCTCTGGAAGCCTATGCTTTATAAGGAGATTCGTTGCTGTGCTATAACTGATATGGAGGCTACTTATCAACATAATGTTCCTAAAGACTCTATCACGATTATAGAGTCATCGACAAACTCCGCAACGTTGAAAAAACGGCTTGAGGATATCGGGTTCAGGGCTGGTATCGTCAGAGCGGATATCATCAGTGATAAAGAACGCAAACGGAAGGTTCGCGATATTCAGGATGCTCGCAACCTTGCAAAGGCGTATATCAAAGGAAATATCCAAGAGTTTATTTGGGTGCCATCAGATCAGTATGCGGATTATCGAGATGTTCATTTTGCACATCGTGATACAGTCAAGGAAATGACACGCACATCAAATCGGATTTGGAGCATTTGCAGTAGAAAAGGATATAATCTTCCAATTCGTTCCGGCACGACTAAAGGCGAATCCATACGAAAAATGGTAGAGCAACTTCAAATATCGGGCTTCATTAAGGAACGCTTGGAAATGCTTGTTGCCGATTATGAATTCTTTCTGAAGAGGAAAGAGAAACTCGAAAAGCTTATGGCTGAGGCAATAATAGAAAATGATAAAATGCTTGCGTTAATGCAATTGCCGGGCTTCTATTATCATGCCGCGTTTGTAATCGCCGCGATTGTGGAGGATGCGAGACGATTTTCGAGTGCAGCAAAACTGACCGCCTATGCGGGGCTGTCGCCAATGATCAATACTAGCGGGGAAGAAGAACAAAAAGCGATACTTAAAGGAGGCCCTGGAAAGCCCCTTGACGGTGAAGGTAGGATGGATCTAAAATTCTACTGTTGTGAAGCGGGGCAGACCATTCTTAATTTATGCAGCAAAAGCGATATTGGCAAATGGGGGTGGCGCATGATTAATAAAGGCAAACCGAAAAACAAAGTTTGCTGTGCCATTGGGCGTAAACTTATTACATACGCATGGCATATTCTTCGAGGAGACTCTACCCCAAACCGTGAAGGAGAGGGCGTATTCAAACGAAAGATGTTTAGATTTTATAGCGAATTAGGCAAGCAGAGAATGACTGAACTTGGATATCCGAGACGTGCTGATTTCTCAAATGCAATGAGCACTCGGTTTTACGGACATTTACCAGAAAGCATAAAATCAAAAGAATGATTTGAGCATCGCGGCGACCCATCCTAATACAGCAGGGCGTTCCTGAAGCGCCCTGCTGCCGGATGGGCACCCCGCCGCAAATATTATATCCAAAATCATTTTAACAAATAATGGCATTAGTTATTACTAGTGCTGGCTTTGCATTTTCTTTTTCCTTCTACCAAAAGAAAGTTTTTTTATTTTCCCTATTGACGCAATACATATTTGCTTTTTCGTGTAAGTCTCCGAAGGAGACGCTTTCGTGTCCCGTAGGGCTTTGGTGTCTGAGGTATCTGACGCGACCGAAGGTCGTGACGGCGCAACGATGCGCGGCGAAGGTTTTTCTAAGAACTGCAAAATAAAAGCAATTAGAAAGCAATAGACCTTCAAGCCAGCGCAGAGTTGCGGCGGCAAACGCGGCGATTAGCCGCACGGCAGATACACCAGTTTTCGTGTACCGCGGCGAACGCCGCCATTAAGCAACGCGCTGAATCTACCAATTCCACTCTCCCACTAATCAGGCGGCGACACGAACGAGACGATGCAGAGCAATAAGCAGGGAAACGGGGAATGGTAGTCGATGTTTTATTATCCGATAATCAACCCGTTGCAAGCGCAGAACGCTTCCGTTTTTTAATTTCATTATAATTTATTTTTTGCTATAATTCCGTTGATGAAAACATTAAAGTATATACTTTTAGTTTTTATTGCACTGTTCAGTTGTATACGCGTATCTTTTTGCGATACGTCAAACCCGCTTCTGCCGGAGCGCGAATGGAAGATGATTCGCCAGATTGCCGTCAATTACAATCTCGACGAGGAGCGGACCTGGCTCCTCGCCGCAATACGCCGTCACGAAAACGGGCGGCCGGGGCTTGAATTCGGAATCGGAGGTCCTATGAACTCCGGCCATCGCGCACATCGCTATCAGGACGGCACAAAGTCATTCTATGTTCAGGGGATGTGGGCGGCCGGAACCATCAAGCGCCGCTACAAAGGCGATCTCTACGAATTCGCCAAGCGCTACAACCCTCCCGCTCCCATGAAATGGTATAAAGGCGTATCGTCGCTCATAAAGCGACTTAAAAAGGAAAACAACAATAAACTTCCAGGCGTTAAACCCGCGAAGAAAAAACTCAACCTCTAAATCGCGTTTAAAACGCAAAACGCCGCAAGACAGGTAATCGCCAAAAGCGTATCCCCGAGAATCAGCAGCCGGCGGCGGCGAGATCGCAGAGCTCATCGACAACCGGATCGTCGGTAAGTTGCTTTAAGAAGGCGCGGCGGAATTCGAGATGACCGCGCTCGGCGCAGAGTCTGCGCGATGTGGCGAACTCAAGGCCTGAAATCATCCAGCCCACCTGAATAAGAACGAAATCGGCGAGACATTTAATATTCTGATAATCTACGGGCCTTCGTTCACGGATCGCCGCGACCACTTCCGCGCTCGGGGCTGAATCGGTTTTCAGATTCCAGAACGCCGTACTGTCCTTGCGCCAATCGGTCGTTTTAACGCGCTCTTCAAGGACGCGGAAAATGTCGAGCTTGTCGGCGTCGCGCACGGTCTTCGAACACGTAAGCGTCAACTCATCCATAGACTCCGACGGAATGTCGCGGCGGTTGTGGACCAGTACCGCCGTTAATACCGCATCCTTCAGATTCCAGCCGTCGAGCCAGCCTTTGGACTTTACGATATCGTGCGAAAATACAGCGTGATCGACCGAGTCGGCGTCGCGAAAGGTATTGTAGAGTTTAAGCTGCTCGTAGCGCCCTGTATCATGTAGGAGCGCCGCCGCCTCGCAGGCGAGCCCCGTTCGCCAGTCAAAGCCCTCACCCTCGGCAATACGCCTCGCCGCATCTACAACATTCATCGTATGAACGAGCTTAAGCTCCATCATCTCCGGGAGACATCCCGAAGAATCGCGATATGTATCGACGTAGGCGTTGTAGAGAGACGTAAGTTTTTCGAGCATGATTTTTCAGAACTTAAATTCAATCTGCCAGCGGATAAACCAAGCGGGACGGTCGGTGACGAAATAATCACCCGGGCAGAAATGCTCAGCGTGAATATGACCGAAAATCTCAAACCTCTCGCCCTTCGACTTATCGGCGAGCATTATCGGAAAATTATAATGTAAGCCGTTTAAATAGCCTTTATAGTGGCCCTTCCCGCCGCCGAGTCCGTCGTTCACCGCCGCGAACATCGGACCCGAAGTCAAAGTAAGATTATGCTTCGCGCCAAATTCTATGCCCGCCTCGGCCTTAGCGTAATAAAGGTTGCTCCACCAGCATGTGCCGTAGTGCGTTCCTCCGAGGAATATCTCCGAATAACGGACCGAGCGCGACCACATCGGATCCCAGGCGCCGCTTCCGCCCTCGGTCTCGGCGGTATCCTTAGAACCGCTCAACATCAAAAGTCCAGCCGACGCGAAAGGCTTAATTTCACTTTCCGAAGCGTCCTTCCAGTTGACGCCGGCATACGACATCCAACCGTAAAGCGACTTGCCAGCGCCGTTTTCGCCGACCTGGCCCGCCGCCTCGAACTGAAGAGACCACTCGTCATCAAGACGCGGCACGATTTTAAAGCCGAAAGTCTCGCGTCTCGCTGAAGGGATCTTCCGACCGCCGCGATGATACGAGGCGACGTTCTTATGAATCGCGTAAAGCTGATACGGAAGATCCTCGCTGAAATCTGACGACCACACCGCGCCGAAGCCCCACTCGTCGCGCTCAGGCTCCGCACCCGAACCGCCAAGTCCCATGAGAGAGCGGTGATCGCTAAGTCCGTTGCCCCACCGGAGATGGTTGTCGTCGTGCTGATAAAGGCCGAACACGTCAAGTTTAGACTCCTCTGTAAAATTAAGAGTAAAGCGGATCATATCGGCGAAGATCGACCGCGAACCGTCGTTCGGCGTCCCGTCCTGGAATATCTGTTCAAGCCCGTAAAGGCGCATTATATCCTGCCTGCCGACGGTAAAGTCGAGAAACCCGTCGAAATAGCCCTTACCCTCGATAAAAAGGTTATCGAGAAAAACCTCGTCGGGGAATCGCGAAGAGCGCGTCTTGGGACGGATATTCCAACGGAACTCGTCGGTAAGGCGCGTGTAGATTCTAAGGCGCTCTTCAAGCTTTATTTCGCCCCATGCGCGGACGCGGTAACGCATACGGTTCGTATACTTACCGTAGGGAGATTGACTCGCCAGTCCCCCGCCGGGAAGCCCGGGGACGTTGTCGAAAATCTCCTCTCTAACACGCAAATCGGCACCCGCGTCGAATTCAATCTCAGCGGATGCCGTGAAGGCGGCCAAAGCCGCCGCAGCAGAAACTAAAGCCCTTCTCATTTTACAGGCTCAATCTTTTCAAGCCCGTTCATGTAAGGACGAAGAGCCTCGGGGATTGTAATCGAGCCGTCGGCGTTCTGGCACTGCTCCATGATAGCTACCATCAAACGCGGGAGGGCGACGCCCGAACCGTTGAGCGTATGAACAAGCTTCGTCTTACCGTCAGTATCGCGGAAGCGGCAGTTAAGGCGACGCGCCTGGTAATCCGTAAAGCACGAGCACGACGAAACCTCAAGCCACTGCTTCTCGCCGGGAGCCCAAAGCTCGAGGTCGTAGCACTTGGCGGCCGAAAAGCCCATATCGCCGGAGCAGAGCTGGAGAATGCGGTAATGAAGACCGAGACCCCTCAAAATCGACTCGGCCTCATCGACGAGAATCTCGAGCTGCTCGAAGCTCTTGTCGGGATGGACGAAGTTCACCATCTCGACCTTGTCGAACTGATGGACGCGGAGCATACCGCGCGTCATCTTGCCGGCGCTGCCCGCTTCGCGGCGGAAGCAGGGCGTATAGGCCGTAAGCTTGACGGGGAGATCCTTCGCCTGAAGGATGTCGTCGCGATAAAAGTTCGTAACGGGAACTTCGGCCGTGGGGATGAGCCAGAAGTCGTCGATCTGGCAGTGATAAAGATCTTCGGCGAACTTAGGGAGCTGACCCGTTCCTGTCATCGAAGCCGAATTGACCACGAAGGGAGGCAGCATTTCCGTATAGCCCTGAGTCTGGCAGTGGACATCGAGCATGTACTGGATAAGAGCGCGCTGAAGCTTAGCGCCCTGGCCCAAAAGAATCGGAAAACCCGTTCCCGTAAGCTTGACGCCGCGCGGGAAATCGAAGAAACCGAGCCTCTCGCCGATGGTGATATGATCGAGAATCGTGTAATCGGGATCCTTCCACTCGCCGACGGTCTTTACGCACACGTTGGCGGAGCTGTCCATGCCGGTGGGAATCTCGTCGGCAGGAATATTGGGGATCATAAGCAGCGTATCGCGAAGATCGGTCTCGACCTGAGCGAGTTCGCGATCGATCTCGGCGATGCGGTCGCCTACCTTGCGCATCTCCGCCTTCGCGGCGGCGATATCACCGCCCTCCTTGGCGATTTTGCCGATTTCCTTTGACGCGGCGTTACGCTTAGCCTTCAAAGTCTCGGTCTCCGCGACGAGCGCGCGGCGCTTCTCGTCGAGGTCTCTAGCCTTCTCCAAAACATCCTTCTCGACTCCGCGACGTGCGAGCTTGGCGGCTGTTGAATCAAAATCCTCTCTGAGCTTCTTAATGTCGATCATTGCTTTATCTCCAATTGATTCCCTATATTATATCAGTTGAACTTCACAGGCTCGACGTTCCAGATGTCCTTCGCGTACTCGAGAACGGCGCGGTCGGACGAGAAGCGGCCGGAACGGGCGATGTTGATAAGCGACATCGTGTTCCACTTCTTCGCGTTGCGGTAAGTCGCGTCGACGCGGTCCTGGGCCTCGCAATAGCTCTTGAGGTCGCCGAGAAGCATATAGTAGTCGTTGTAGTCGAGAAGCGAACGGAGAATCGGATCGAAGAGACCCGGCTCGAGAAGCGAAAAGACGTTCGACCTGATCATGTCAAGCGCCGCCTTAATCTCAGGATCGTTGCGGTAGATATCCTTCGAATTGTACGAGGGACGCGCCTTGGCGACGTCCTCGGTGCGCATGCCGAAGAGGAACATGTTCTCGTCGCCGACCTGCTGGTTGATCTCGACGTTCGCGCCGTCGAAAGTGCCGAGCGTCAACGCGCCGTTCATCATGAACTTCATGTTGCCCGTACCCGACGCCTCCATGCCGGCGAGCGAAATCTGTTCGGAGACTTCAGACGCGGGGATGATCTTCTCGGCGAGCGAGACGCGGTAGTCGGGAAGGAACGCGACCGACAGCTTCCCGCGCGTGCGCGGATTGGAGTTGACGACGCCCGCGACACCGTGGATAAGGCGGATGATGAGCTTGGCCATGTAGTAGCCGGGAGCCGCCTTTGCCGCGAAGATGAAGCTGCGCGGAACGGGATCATACTTCGAATCGTTGACGAGACGGTTGTAGAAGATGATGATGTAGAGAACGAGCAGAAGCTGACGCTTGTACTCGTGAAGACGCTTTACCTGAACGTCGAAGATGGCCTCGGGATCGAGACCGATTCCGAGATTCTGCCTGACCCAGTTCGAAAGCTGGCCCTTGTTGCTGCGCTTGATTTTCGCGAGCGCGTCGAGGAACGCCTTGTCGGACTTGAACTTCTCGAGGTTCTCGAGACGGTCAAGCTCGGTGATCCACTCCTCGCCGATATTTTCGGAGATGAGCTGCGCGAGCATCGGGTTCGCCTTCAGGAGCCAGCGGCGCGGCGTAATGCCGTTCGTGACGTTGTGGAACTTCTCGGGATAAAGCTCGTAGAAGTCCTTGAAGAGCGAATCCTTGAGAATCTGGGAGTGGAGCTCCGCGACGCCGTTGACGGACGAGGTCGCGACGAGGCACATGTTGGCCATGCGGACGTAACGCTCGCCGGACTCGTCGATGAGCGACATGCGCTGGAGACGCTTGACGTCGCCGGGATAGAGCGCCGAAATCTGCTGGAGAAAACGCCCGTTGATTTCGTAGATGATCTGGAGGTGACGCGGCAGGAGACGCTCCATCATCGGGACCGGCCACTTCTCGAGAGCCTCGGGAAGAATCGTGTGGTTGGTGTAGCCGGTCGAGCGGCGCGTAAGATCCCACGCCTTGTCCCAGTCGAGACCCTCGTGGTCGATGAGAATACGCATAAGCTCGGGGATGACGAGCGAGGGGTGCGTTTCGTTAAGATGGATGAACACCTTATCGGGAAGAGCGTCCCAGCCGTCGTTAAGCTCGCGGTAACGGCGAAGGATGTCCTTCAAAGAGCACGCGACGAAGAAATACTGCTGGCGAAGGCGAAGCTCCTTGCCGGCCATCGTGTTGTCGTTGGGATAGAGAACCTTCGTGAGGTTTTCCGCGAGAACCTTAGACTCGACGGCCTCGACGTATGAGCCCTTGTTGAAGTCGGCGAGATCGAACTCCTCGACGGCCTTTGCGGACCAGAGGCGAAGCGTGTTGACCGCGTTCTTGTAGCCGACGATCGGAAGATCGTAAGGTACGCCCTGAACCTGCTCGCCCGGAACCCAGCGCCACTGCTGACGGCCGCGCTCGGTGATGCACTCGACATGACCGCCGAACTTGACGGTCTGAGCGTATTCGGGACGCTCCATTTCCCACGGATAGCCGTCCTTGAGCCAGCCGTCAGGCTCCTCGACCTGATTGCCGCCGACGATCTTCTGGCGGAAAATGCCGTAGTCGTACCTGAGACCGTAGCCGAGACCGGCGAGATCGAGAGTCGACATCGAATCGAGATAGCACGCGGCGAGACGGCCGAGGCCGCCGTTGCCGAGGCCGGCGTCGGTTTCGTAATCGCGGAGATCGTTCCAGTCGATGCCGTACTCCTTGAGAGCCTCGCGGCAAAGCTGATCGGCCTTGAGGTTGATGACGTTATTGCCGAGCAGTCGACCCATCAGGAACTCGAGCGACATGTAATAAACGCGCTTCGTATTCTGCCTGCGGTAATTATCCTGCGTGTTGATCCAACGCTCAACGATGCGGTCTCTTACCGCATTGGCGAATGCCGTGTACTGGTCGCGCGGAGTGGCACGGTCAATGTCCTTCGCCAGCGAATATCTGATATGCCACGCAAAGTCCTCCTTAAGTCCTTCAACGGACATTTCGACTCTGCGATCCTTCTTTTTGCTGCAGGTTTTCTTTTCCATATTTTCCTTTGTCTTCTATCCGGGAATAATCCCGTAAATCGCTTTATTTGAACATACCCTTGATGCCGTCTACCGCTTTACCGCCGACATCCTTTACCGCATCTACTCCTTCGGCGACCATAGAACCTCCCTCTATGGCAAGCCTCAAGGCTTTGCCGAGCATTTTATTGGCCTCCTCCGCCGCCTTGCAGACCTTGTCGACGATAATGTCGACAACATCTTCTTCGGACGCGCCTTCCGATTCTTTGCCGATATCGGTAATGACGATATCAACAGGTATCGGTATCGGCATAACCCCATAAGTGAATTTAAGACCCTTGATGACAACCCTGTCGATAATCAGCTTTGACTCCTTTTCGTCAGGATCTTTCGGATGAGCCGCGAGATATTCTTCAATATTATCCACGATTGTCCGCAGATTCGAAAATGTCACGTCGCCGTAAATATGAAGATCGTCTATAATAATCTCATTGATATGCTGCACGTCCGATACCATCGACATTGTTTCAAACGAAACGTCGATCGACCGGATTTTAACCGCGTCGTCTTTCTTCGCATCGCCGGGACTTTTAAGCGCAATGCCCTGTACACGAACCTTGCCGGTGAAAAGATTTACATCCAAATCATCAATCGTGAAATCGGACTTGGCCATTTCCGTAACGGTGGACTCGGCCACGCAGGATGCGACTGAACCGACCCAAAGCGGATGCGTCAAAATCAGAACCAGCAATAACGCCAAAATCGAACCTATAACCCAGGCGGTGATTTTCAATGTTTTTTTCAGAACGGACTTTTTCATAGACGCCTTAACCTTTATTTCACATCTTCAACTACGATTTTCGTGCGGTACTTGGCACCGGGAGGCCCGACTTCGATATTCTTCGGAGCCCACCTGTCGTCGAATTTCTTAAGACTCGTGCAGAAAAGCTCCCTTTTAACCTCGCCCTTTACGAGCTCATGAGCCTGAAGCATCGCGCCCGTACGCTTATCAATCCAGACACGAACCGTGCGGTCGGCGTTCTTCAAAAGAAGCACGCGGCAGATTATCCCCTGGGTCGTTTCAGATTCCTTTACCGTATCAAACGAAATGTCGTTCCACCAGAGATAATCCAGCGTAAGATCGCTCCACGTTATATCGGTATCCAGAAGTCGCCCTTCCTTTTTGAATTCGACGCTTTTACCGTTCTTATCGAATATCGTAAGGTCAGTCTTGCCGTTCGAACGCTTCAAAATGTAGCGATAGGCGGCGACTTCGGTTCCGCGGCGGCTGCGCCTGTTGATATGGCCGCGAATCTCCACATCCGCGGGAATCATGGCGCGGCATCCGTCAATCATTTCGCGCGCCGTGGCGTTCTCCGAAAAAACGGGCTTCTCGGAGAGCGCCTCCATTACGGAGGACTCCTCCTGCGCGGGAGTTGCAGCGGCAAAAAACACAGAGGCGATAAGGGATATCATTTCAGCAATTCCTCCAATTTTGGATCCTTGGGTCCGCCGTAATATTTCCTGGCCGTATCATAATAACGCCTGGCCGCCGTCTTCCCGGCCGCGCCCTCGAACTTTATGATAAGCTTCGCCAGATTGTAATACCCTGAATAATCCTTCGGATTAGACTGAATAAGCTGATGAAGAGTCGATTTGGCCTTCTCGTAGTCACCCCTCGCCGCTTCCACCGCAGCCTTAAGATTAAGAGCGGTCACATCGTTGGGCTTTTCGGCAAGAAGTTCTTTAATGGTCAACTCAGCGGCATCAAACTCCTTATTCTTCAGGTCTTCAACCGCGAGCATAATCTTCGCCTTGCGGTTAGCCGGGTTTTCAGCCGCGATTTTCGCGATTTTCACCCTTCTCGCCGAAGATTTCGGCGCTTCGGCACGCGCCGGCGTTCCGGCCGCTTTGCTTGTGTCTTCAGCATTCTCGGTCCGAGAGGGCTTTTCGTCCTTCTTAGCGGCTTTCGGCTCCTCCGGCTCATCATCCTCGTCTTCGACAGGAAGCCCTGCGGCCTTGGCCTTCATCTCGGCCTCATATCTCTTCTCAAGCTCGGTCGTATCGGTAACGGCTACGGCACGCGCGTTCTCGCTGGCCTGCTTCAATAAAAGGGAATCTATAGAGGTCGAAACATAGGCCTTTTTATTCCTTACCGTGGAAAACTCGCTTGTTGCGGCGCGGTCGGGATACTGAAACTCCAACTTCTCCAGCTCTTCATACGCTTTTTTATATTTTTCTACAGCTTCAGAAATTTTTCCCTGGGCGGCCAGATCAAACGCCTCGTCGATAAGAATCGAGGATTCCTCCATCAATTCCGACATACGGGGAGGTTTTTTCTCGTCATCAGAGCCAAACGGCCAATACCAAGCGGCGAATGCCCTTGTAGCGACGACTGAAAGCAATAAAAACGCTAATATCCGTTTCATTGCGTCATATTATACCAAAATTACCTCACCTGCGGCAAATTCAACTATTCACACCCTCAGTATAGTTTCTTGCCGTAGACGAGAATTTTGCTCAAGTGATAGACTTCCTTCTTCGCTCCGGGACGGCGCTGAACGCGGACGTATTTGGCGCGGAGCGCCTTGCCGCGCAGATCGACGCGATACGTGGGCTTGACCTGTCCGTCGGTGTAAACGGTCTGCCAACTGTCGCCGTCATCAGAAATCTGAACCTCAAGCGGCACCTGACGGCCCATATTCTGGGCTCCGCACCTGTTCTCAACAACAATACCGCCCAATTCAACCGGCCCCGGCAGAACAACCATTCCCCAAGGCGCCTCTTCGCCGCCAGTATGAAAACCGTTGCCAGTGCACGGCGTCTCGTCGATCGTGCGGGCGTATCTCGCTGGCGAATCCCAGTTGCAGGTCGACGACGTTCTCAGCATGCCCTCGCGCGACATCAGAGGCGCGCCGAAATCGTTGAGAGGATACGCCTCGCCCTTGCCCTTGAACGGATCGAGCCTGTCCTGAAGAGCGGCGAGCTGCCTGAACGCGGCGAGGTTACCCGACTTCGACGCCTCCAGAATGAGCGGATTGAAGTCAAGCGACGGCTTCTCGCCCTTCTTCGCCTTCTTCGCGACAACATCGCCGATCGTCTTGATGAAAAGCGCCGAATCTTCGTCGCTGCCCATGAGCTTCTCGCCGCCCCAGCCGAGAGTCTGAGAGAAATAGTCGCGCGTTCCGTACTGCGCCGAAAGCATCGCCGTCAGGACGGGGATTATATATTCCTTGTTATTGCCGAGACTTTCGGTCCACTTGTTGAGCTGGAGTTTGAAATCGGCCTCCTCCTGGATTTTCAGATCGCTCTGCGTGAAATACGGCGCGAACGCGACAAGCGCGTCGACGAGCTCCTTGGGCCCCTTCTCCGCGGCGACGCGCTTGAAATAGGGAGTCGCCAGATCCCACACGGGCTGGCGGCCCGCCTTCATGCCGCGCGCGCAGCCGCGCGCCCAGACTCTCATCGTTTCGATCGACGCGCCGGAATTGTTGACCCAATCGCCGTACGCGCGCCAGGCGTTGTAATGCGACGGCCACGACGCGCAGGCCTTGCGGTAGAACGCTTCTATCTTCTTGGGGCTTTCGCCGTTCGCCGCCGCGAGATGCGCAAGCTCCAGATAACGGTCGGCGTTCAGGCGCTTTTCGCGATCGCCTTCGAACGTCCCCTCCATCGCCGTGACGTACGGCCAGATGTTCCGATCCCAGAATTTGAGCTGGATGTGCGTAGGATAGGTCACGGCGTAGTTGATCTCCCATCTGCCCTCTATCCTGCGGCGCGTGTAGGCGCAGTGCATCGGCTGCCCCGCCGTGCAGCTCGGAAGCCCGTGCGAGTTGGCGCAGGCGGAGCCGAACTTCGAAAGCTCGCCGCATACGCCGCCCACAAGCGGAGAATAACGGCGCTTCGGCCATTCGCCCGCCGCCGCCCACGGAGCATAATAACCGGGCCCGTGGACGGATTCGCCGAAGCAGTTGAAAAGACGGTACGGTACGAGCCAGCACGCGCCGCCGTATTCGCGCTCGGGCATGTTCACGTAGCGCGAAAGATACCTCATCTGCGCCGGAGCGTAATCGCAGCTCGCCGCGGGCTGCCCCTGGTGAATCGCGAAACGCCACTGCCACACGGGCTGGGTAAGCGCATATTTGTGAAGACGCCCCGCCTCGTACGAATCGCGGTACGCGTCGAGATAATCGGTCAGATATTCGTCGTCCTTCGACGAATACTCGAGCGCGAGCGCCGTCGCGAAGCGGCGTCCCGCGCCGTCGGCATCGCTCACCCATTTGCCGCCGTCCTGAAAGAAAATCGTCTCGAGCGCGAGAACGGCGTTATACCCGTCGCAAGGGCCGCTCCACGCGAAATCCTCGAGCCACGAACGGTTCTTCAGAAACTTCGCGATGAAATCCTTAGCCCCCTTCCGCTCGCCAAGCGCCTCCCAACCGCGCTGCTCCATGCGCCTTAAAACGGCGTACCGGGCGATATTAAGCTTCATTTCTTCGGTCAGTTTCGTCTTCGGCGTGATTTTCGAAATCGAACTTTTAATCTTATCGAGAGGGAAGCCCGTCATAACGTTCCCGGCGCCGTTGGGACGCTCGCGCATCGGAGCCCTGTAAGGCTTTTTGCGCTCGATGTTCTTGCCGGAAAGAATCAGATACCCCATCGCGCACTGCCCCCAGAGAGTATCGCGATCAATCGCGAAAGCCTCCTCGAGAAGCCTTATGTTCGCGTCTTTCCTGCTGTCGTCCTTGCGGTAAAGCGCGTATTCGGCCATGATGAGCGCCTGCTTCTGATTGTTCGAAAGATTGTCCTTCGGCCACGCCTTAAGCGAGGCGATGAAGGCGGCTCCGCCCGAAAAATCGCCATCCTCGCGGAACTTGTTCGCCTTGGCGACAAGATCGACGCCCGGGCCCATCGTAAAGCGAAGAACCCACCCGTAGGTATCGCCCTTATCGAGCTCCCTCAAGGCGCGCCACTCCTTCTCGTAGCCGAGCTTCCCTTTATAAACGCGGTCTGAGGTAAAATCGCCCGCCTGCTTTATCAGCATGTCAAAACCTCTTCCGTACGCGTCAACCGCGCCTGCGGGGTTCGTTTTTGCGATAGACTCAGCCCTCTTGAAAAGCGCCTCGGCCTTGTCCTTCTGGGCGGTAACCTTTTTAATCGCGGCGGCAAGCTTGGCGGGAGTTACGTTGCGCGGAATGTTCTCGATCTGGGCGAAAAACTTATTTTCCCTCGGCGTTATGCACGTAATCGCGGGGTAACGCCTCGTCGGTACGCGCACGGGCTCGATCTCCCTGTTGGACTCTTTGACCTTCTCGGTCGGGCGATCCATATCGTCATACACCGCGAGAACGTAATTCTTGCCGACAATCCCCTTGAACTCAGGCGACAGGAAAACCTTCCTGACATCATCGCCGCTTACGCACCAGTCGCTGCCGACGTGAAGAACGAGAATGCCCTTATTCTGACGCGATGCCGAATCGACCGGAGAAACCGCGACCGCGGCGCAGATCGGCACAACGGCCGCACCTAAGCAAAAAAGAACTCTTTCGACAAATTTTCTCATACCGTACCTCCTTTGAGACAGTATACCCAATCCTTAAGCAAACAGTCAACCCTATCAGGAACGGCGAAACGGTTTGACCGCTTCACGAACCGCTCCGAGAAGAGTATCCGCGACAACGCCGAATTCTCTCAAACGCGAAGGATCGTGACTGCCGCCGCCGTAAAAGACGCACCGCGCGCCGATCGCGTCGGCGACCTCCTTGTCATGGAGCGAGTCGCCGATCACGACGTACTCCTCCCGCCCGCCCGCCAACGCGACGTAGTCTCTTATCCGCGAAAGCTTCGAACAACCGTCGAGATTGTTCGTCCCAAGAACCGCCTCGAAATAAGACCTTATCCCGAACTTGTCCATATCGGAAAGAAGATAGTCTTCGCGCATCGCCGAAACGACCGCCTGGGCGACGCCGTTATCCCTGACGAACTCAAGCGCGTCTTTGGCATCTGCCGCCAGGCGCAATTCCGCTTCATGGTATGCGTCGTGATATTCCTGCGCCAGCGCATCCCAATCCTCACATTCTATTTTAACGCCGAGCGACTCGTAAAAATACCTGACGGGGAAAGCGAAATTCTTCCTGTAATAATCGAGACTGACCGTCTCAAGCCCCCGCCTCGAAAGTATCGCGTTCAGCGCCGAAAGTGAAGCGTGGTTATCGTCAAGGAGCGTGCCGTTCCAATCCCAGATTATGCGCACGCGTAAGGCTCCCTGACTCTTATCGCCTCAATCGAGGAGGCTTTCTTCGTTACTGGATCAAACTCTACAACCGCACCCTCGAGAACGCAAGGCCCCTCGGCGACATCGAACCTCGCCGGCATGCCCGTGATGAATTTTCTCGTCACCGGTTTAAGATCGCGCCCGATAGAGCTGACGTAAGGCCCCGTCATGCCGAGATCGGTTATGTACGCGGTGCCTTTAGGCAGAACGATCGCGTCCGAAGTCTGAACATGGGTATGGGTTCCGGCGACCGCGCACACGCGGCCGTCGAGATAATGGCCCAGCGTTATTTTTTCGCTCGTCGCCTCGGCGTGGAAATCGACAAAAACGGGTATGTCTTTAGGTATCTCGGAAAGAGCGCGGTCGATCGCCTTGAACGGGCAGTCGACGGGATTCATAAAAACCCTGCCGAGCGCGTTCACGACGGCGAAACGGAAAGTCGGCATCGTGATGATGCGCCATCCCTTGCCGGGACATTCCGACGGGATATTCACGGGGCGGACGAGCGAATCGACCGAATCGGCCTGACCGGGAAACTCCTTCTGGCCCCAGGCGTGATCGCCCAGGGTTATCGCGTCTGCTCCCGCCTCGAAAATCTCCTTCGCGAGCGCCGCGGTTATGCCTGAACCCGCCGCGCAGTTCTCCGCGTTCACTATCACCGCGCCGAGAGAAAGCTCGCGCCTGAGACGCGGCAGTTCGCGCTTGAGAATCTTTCGGCCGGGAGATCCGACGACATCGCCTATCATTAGAATTTTCATAATTCAGCCTTATTGATTTTTAACCATTCCTTTGCGCTTTCATCGCCGCGGGCCGCCCGCGCGCGAAGACGCCACAGCATCGCTTTATAAGAATCCGTCTTAATCGTACCGAGCCCCTTGGAATAACACTCCGAAAGAAAATCCATCGCCTCCGCGCTACCCTTTACGGCCGCCTTTTCAAGAATTTCGACCGCCTGCGGTCCGCTCGGCTTGCAGCCCTGACCCGTCAAAACCGCCGTAGCGTAATTTATCGTGCCCCAGGCGTTGCCGAGCGAGGAACTCATCCTGAAACACTTCAGCGCCCGCACGGGATCCTTTTCAACCCCGAGTCCTTCCAGATAGAACCGACCTAAATTGTTAACCGCCTCGGGATGGTGTTTTTCCGCTGCCTTGTAAAACAGCCTGAAAGCCAGCTTTTCGTCCTTCGCGCATCCGTATCCGTTCTGCCGGCAGATTCCAAGGCTGTTGAGCGCGTTAGCGTCGCCCGATTCCGCAGCCCTTTTATACGCCTCGTAGCACTCCTTCATCGCCGCTTTCGACTTTTCGGGAAAAGTTTCCTTCAGTTCCACCGCTTCGGACATTTTTATCGTCGCGTACGTATTAAGCGCCTGTACGTTACCGAGGTCGGCCGCGTGCTTCAGTATCGCCATGTCGTTCTTTTCCAGCGACATCAGATACCAGGCCATAGAATTGTTCTTTTCCCTAGCCATTTCAAAGATTCTGTCTCTCGAGGACGCGAAATACCGTTCACGCACCTCCTCCGGTATCCGCGCGGCCGGAGGCGGAGACTTCTCTTTCGAAATGAGCGCTATGAGAAACCGCTGGATGGGCTTGCCCGCCTTGGCGTCGGCGGCCACGGTTTCAACCGCCTTCAGATACGACGCCTCGCTTGCGGCGTTGCGCGTATTCAACACCCTGATTATCGCCTCGCTGCTTTTCGATGCCGCCCAAATCGACGGCACGCATGCGAGAGCAACCGAAAGCAGCAGGGATTTCATCATCTGAGCTTATGGGATTTCAGCCAGATTTTCGCATTGCGCACACCGCGTTCCGCATCGGCGCGGGTCCTCCACCAATTGGCGTTGTAATGGCTTTTCTCGAGTCCGCCGCGCCCCTCATCATAACATTGGGCCAGGCTCAGCATCGAAGGTATATGCCCGAGCTCAGCGCCCCTCGTATACCAGGCAACCGCCGCTTTCTCGTTTTTATCTACGCCGCGTCCGTCCATAAAACACTTCGCCAGATACTGCATGGCGAGCGGATCTTTAAGATTCTCGGCGCAATGATACCACCACGCGACGGCCTTGTGATCGCGCTCGGCTCTTTCTCTGGAAATTTTTTCCAGGGCCGCCTGCAGTTCGGCGCCCCTGAGCCTGTTGGTATACGAGCTCTCCGCGCCGACAGAGTCGTAAAGACATCTTGCGTATTCGATCATAGCCGCGTGATTTCTCTGGCGGGCCGACTTCTCCAACAGTTCGACGGCCTTCACGTCGTTTGTTCCTGCCTGAATCAAAGACATCGCGTAACTGTACTGCCCGTACGCGTTTCCCGTCGCTGCGCTTTTCTCGAAATATCTCATGGCGAGCGGAGGATTTTTCTCGATGGCGTCCGCTCCGTCGGCGGAAAAACCGTCGCGGTACATTTCTCCCACGGCGCACAACGCCATCGGATGGCCCATCTTCGCGGCATTTTCAAAACATTCGCGGGCTTTTACGGAATTCTTTGAACACCCGTAACCGTTCTGATAACAGACACCGAGATTATAAAGCCCGGAAGCGTTCCTGAGTCTTTTATATCCGTCGTCTCCCTCGGAATCTCTCGTATACGCGGCGCGGTAAAAACAGTCGAACGCGGCGTCCAGTCTGCGCTTCGCGTTCTGGCCCGACATGTTTTTCTCCTTTGCGTCCAAGAGGAGTTTCAGACCGCTTTCCACCATCGCGTACTCGTTGCCGTCGCCGCCAAGTTTCTCATCCTGCGCGGCCTTACCGAGATCTTTCAGATTATTCTTTTCAAGCCAAAGAACGTAATTTACGTTTTTCTCTCTCCAGCGTCTGACCGCGTCCGCCTTGTCGTTCTTCCAATACTCCTTGACGGCAGTGCGGTTCCTGTCGAGAAAATCCGTTCTCGTCGGTTCGTCAAGCCGGTATTCACCCGGAAAGTCCCCTTCCCTCGAAAGCGCGGCGAGAACAAACCGGTGCCACGGGCGTCCCTCCTTCGCGAATCCGAAGACAATCTTGGCCGCCCGGGCGTACCGGACAGGATCCGCCGACAATCTCGCCGAAAAAAGCTCGTCTAAAACCTCGCAGTCTTCCGCATAATCCGCAACCGCGGCGAACGGTCCCAGACAGAGAATAAAAAACGGCAACAATACTTTTTTTATCATGTTCTGCTCCTGAAAGGGGTAAACGGCAGAGAACCTTCACGGATAAAGCCTTTATGCTCGCGCCACGCCTTCTTGCGGGCGCACACTGTCATCGTTTTGCCGTCCCGTCCGAACCTCCACCATTTAGGCCGCTTCAGTTCAATGATGTCAAAGCCTTCACGGACAATCTTGTAAAGCTCGGGGGCCGTATAACCGTCATCGTTGCCCGTACGTTCGTTTACCGTGAAAAAGAGGCAACCCTCCGGCTTGAGAATGCGGTTCGCCTCGCGGACGCGCCCGCGGCAAACCCCGGAGCCGTGCATCACGATCACTTCGAACTGACTGTCCTCGAACGGAAACTCGTCGGAAAGAGGAATCTCCATCCAGACACCGTCACGATGCGACTTCAGTACCGACATCGTGTCGTCGCTATACCCGACGACAAGTCCGGCGCGGACACGCTGAAAACGCGACAATACCGAAGCCACCTCGGGTGTCAGATGCATATTTCGCTTTCTTCCCTGGTTTCGAGGTTCTTGATTTTGGCGACGCCCTTCTCGACGTCGTCGGGACCAACAAAGATCGCCTTCGCCGCCCCGATGGAATCGGCGCGCGAGAAAAACTTTTTGGGCTTCTGGGGTTTAAGCGCGAGATCAACGCGCTCGCCCGAAGCGCGGAGCATCGCGGCGAGTCTGACCGCGGCGTCGCGCTCGCCCGGGAACATAAAGCCGACGGCGATACCCTTTCGCTCCCTGGCCCCATCGCCGAGACGCGCTTTGAGAAGCTCGCTTACGACGACGTCGCCGAAGCCGAGACCGACCGCGGACGTAGGCTCGCCGCCGATCGTCGTAAGAAGATTGTCGTAGCGCCCGCCGCCGAAAATGGCGCGGAACTCGCCCGCCGTATCGAAGCACTCGAAGACGACGCCCGTATAATAGCTGAGGCCTCGAATGACCGCGATATCAAATACGAGACAGTCAGCGAAACCGGCCTCGCCCGCGATGGCGAAAAGCTCGACGAGCTCAGGACACTCGTCATACGACTTCGTATCCATAATCTTAAACGTTGCCTCAACGTCGGCGTCCGAAAGCCCTCCATCGCGGAGCATCGCGGCGATTTCGCTATCGGGCATTTTGCCGCGCTTGTCGAGAGCGAGAAACACCTGAGCGTGCTTCTCGGGAGCGATCCCGCTTTTGGCCAATAGTTCACCTAAGAACTTGCGCGACGAGACGTGGACCTTGAAATCGTCCGAAGTAAGACCCATGCGCTTGAGAGCGTCGCACGCAGCCCCGATGACCTCGGCCTCGGCGAGAGTCGACTCTTCGCCGATGATGTCGAGATTCCACTGGTAGTGCTCGCGTTTGCGGCCCTTCGTCATGCGCTCGTAACGGAAGCACTGCGCGATCGTCGTCCACTTCAGCGGAAACGCCAGCTCCTTCTGACGCTGCGCGACCATGCGCGCCAAAGTCGGCGTCATTTCGGCGCGAAGCGCGAGATGGCGCTCGGACTTGTCGAGAAAATGGTAAATCTGCTCGCCGACCTCTTCGCCCGCCTTACGCGCCAGAAGCTCATAGCTCTCGACGACGCACGCGTCGTAAGGCTCGAAACCGTACGCTTCGCCCGACGCGCGGAACGCGTCGAATATTTTGTTGCGCCAGACCATATCCTCGGGATAGAAGTCTCTCATTCCGCGAGGCGGCTCAAAACTGATTTTCTCGGCCATCTTTTTTACTCCGAAACTTAACCCTTGATAAGAGCCTCGATCACGGTCGCCGCCTCCTCGGGCTTAATAACGCGCGTCTTGGACTTGTCTTCACTTCTCATCTTAACTTCGACTCCGCCATTGGCGAGACCCTTCGCACCGACAACGACACGAATGGTGAAACCGATAAGATCGGCGTCTTTGAACTTGACTCCGGGGCGCTCGGCGCGGTCGTCGACGATGACGTCGATACCCTTCGCCTCAAGCGCGGCTTCAAGCTCGTCGGAAACCTTTACGACCTCGCTCTGATCAGGATCGAGAAGGCAGATGCACACCTGATAGGGAGACACGGATGCGGGCCAGATAATGCCGTCTTTGTCGTGGCTGTACTCGATGACGGCCTGGAGCGTACGGCTTACGCCGACGCCGTAGCAACCCATGACGATCGTCTTGTCTTCAAGCTTGTCGTTTTTGTAGACGGCCTTGAACGCCTCGGTGTATTTAGTTCCGAGCTTGAAAACCTGGCCTACTTCGATACCGCGCTTGATTACGATCGTCTTTCCGCAGACAGGGCATACGTCGCCCGCCGCGACAACGATAAGATCGGCGAAGTCAGCGTCTGTAAGAGCCGTATCGCGCTTAAGGTCGACATTCTTAAGGTGATAGCTGTCCTTGTTAGCGCCGACAATTCTGTTAACCGCGCCCTTAAGCGAAATATCGGCGACGATCCTTAGCGATTTGTCGGCGGGTTTAACGGGGCCTACAAAACCGGCGTTCGCGCCCGTAACGTCAAGAACCGAACCGAAATCGGCGAGCTCGAGGCTCTTCGCTCCGAGAAAACGCTTAAGCTTAACATCGTTCACATCACGGTCGCCGGGAACGCATACCATAACGCACTTGCCGTCGGCCTTGTAAACGAGAGACTTTACGAACTTTGAGCTCTCAAGACCCATGAACGACGAAACCTCCTCAATCGTTCTAGCGTTAGGAGTTTCGACTTCTTCGATTTCGCCCGCCGACTCTTCCGCCGCGGCAGGCGATGCAGCGCGCGTCGCCTTCTCAAGATTGGCGGCGTAACCGCACGCTTCGCAAAACGCGATTCCGTCTTCGCCGGCGTCGGCGAGAACATGGAATTCGTGGGTCTGGCTGTCGCCCATATCGCCGCCGTCGGCCTCTACGGGAACGGCTTTAAGTCCGCAACGCGCGAAAATGCGCTCATAGGCGTGATACATCGTCCAGTACGTCTTATCGGCGGCCTCGGCGTCGACGTCGAATGAATAGCCGTCCTTCATGAGGAATTCCTTCGAGCGCATAAGACCGAAACGCGGACGCGTCTCGTCGCGGAATTTCCACTGAATCTGATACAAAGTAACGGGAAGCTGTCGGTACGAGCCGACGACGCTCTTCACGAGATCGGTAACTTCCTCCTCCGCCGTCGGGCCTAATGCCGCCTCGCGCTCGCCGCGATCCTTAAGCTTGAACATATTAGCGCCCATCGTATCCCAGCGGCCGGTAGTGCGCCAGAGTTCCGCAGGCTGAAGAATCGGCATCACGATTTCGAGAGCACCCGCCTTGTCCATCTCGTCGCGAACGATCGACTGGACCTTTTTCAAAGAGCGCATGCCGAGCGGCAAATACGTGTAAAGCCCGCCCGCGAGCTTCTTTACGATACCCGCGCGAACGAGCAGCTTGTGAGAATCAATTTCGGCATCCTGCGGATTGTCGCGCAGGGTTTGAATCAAAGTCTTTGTCCATTTCATAACTTGCAGATTATACCATATTTCCCCGAATTACACCAATCACGAGTCGTAAAATACGGCGCCGGAATCCGTCGCGATGCGTTCGGCGACGGGATAATCGAACGAGGGGGCCGTTTTCAGAATTTCGACAAAACGCGCGGCCTCCCACTTCGCCATCGCAAGATCGTGAAGAAGATAATTGCCGCAGTTAATCGCGGTCGCGCCGGGAACATCGCCCTGCCAGTCGCGGAGGCTCTCGAACGCCGCTATTACAAGCGGACAAATCTCCTCCGGAGTCGGAGTTCCCTTCACGATGAGATAGTTTCCGGTAAGGCAGCCCATAGGCCCGAAATAAACTATGCGATCCTTCCAGACAGGATCGTTGCGCAGGTATGTCGCGACAACATGCTCGATCGTATGAATCGAATTGGGATGAAGCGTCGGCTCGGCGTTGGGACGCTTCATCCGGATATCAAATGTTGTGGCTTTGTCGCCGCCGATATCGTCGACACGGGAAACATAAATCCCGGGAACGATTTTAGTATGATCGACTTGAAAACTCGCAATAAGATCCATTGTATCCTCTCCTTCTGTTAAACCTCTCGATGCTCGACAAAAAAGACTTTATCTCCTACGCGGCAGCGCGGCGTTTTAAGCGTAATCCAAGTGCCCTTCTCAGCGATTTCGGGCCGCTCGTCATCGCGGTGAAGTTCGCCCGCTACCATTTCGATTACGCCCGTCGTAGTACCGTGTATCTGAATTTCATCTCCTTGTCTTATCGGATGATCCTGGATTTTCACCTGGGCTATTCCCGCCTTGGTAAAATAATCGATAACGACGCCGACGTGGCGTTTTATCGTTGAGGCTAAGGAATCTTCGCTGTCGGTAAACTGATCCTTACCGGGGCGTCCGTAAAAAAGGCCCTTCGAAAATTCGCGGTGGAATACCTTCTTAAGTTCAACCGTCAGCTCTTCAATAAACTCTTTAGTGTATTCGCCCTTGAGAACGGCGTCAACCGCTCTTTTATACGCCAAGACGCAGGCGCGCACATAGTTCGCGTTACGCGCTCGGCCTTCGATCTTAAAACACGAGATCCCCGCGTCCATCAATTTGTCTACAAATCCGATGGAGCAGAGATCCTTGGCGGAAATTACGGTATGAGGCTCGATGATAAAGCTCGCCATTCCCTCATGAAGAGGCTCGCCCATATCATTCTCATAAAAGTCGACGGCCTGAATCTTGAACTTCCTTCGGCAAGGCTGATGACATTCGCCGCGGCAGGCGGACTTCCCGAATATCTCGTGACTCATGAGACAGCGCCCCGATTCTGCGACGCATTGCGCACCGTGAACGAAGCACTCGATTTCAATCGACGACTTAGAGACGATTTCCTTTACCTCGGTGAGCGTGCATTCACGCGCGAGAACGACGCGTGAAACGCCCTGAGAAGCTAGAAAGGCTACGCCCGAGGAATTAGACGTCGACATCTGCGTAGAAACGTGAATTTCGACGCCGTGCTTTCTGCAAAGCGAAATGACACCCCAGTCCGAAACGATGAACGCGTCGACATAAGGCTTAGCGTAGACGATTAAACGCTCCACCTCCTCGAGTTCGCTTTCGAAAATAATCGCATTCAGTGTCAGATATGCCTTAACCTTGCCGCGGCATCGCGCGGCGATTTCAGGCAAATCCTCCTCCTTGAAATTCACCGTGCTGCGAGCGCGCATATTGAGCGTTCCGAGGCCGAAATAAACGGCATCGGCGCCAGCGTCGATCGCGGCCTGAAGCGCGATAAAATCTCCCGCGGGAGCTAAAATTTCAGGTCGTCTCATTTTTTACGCTTCGCGATCATTTCGTGGTATTCGGAGTAACTACCCTCGAACCACGTCGTTTTACCGTTACCCTCGAACGCGAGAATGTGCGTCGCGATACGATCGAGGAACCAGCGATCGTGAGATACTACCATTACGCAGCCGCCGAACTCCTGAAGACCTTCTTCAAGCGAGCGGAGTGTCGCGACATCGAGGTCGTTCGTAGGTTCGTCGAGAAGAAGGAGATTGCCGCCAGAAGTGAGAAGCTTCGCGAGGTGTACGCGATTTCGCTCGCCGCCCGAAAGCACGCCGACTTTCTTCTGCTGCTCAGCGCCGCGGAAGTTGAATCGGCTGCAATAAGCGCGACCATTCATCATAGACGTTCCCGCGAGGCGCACGAATTCGCCGCCTCCCGTAATCGCCTCGTAAACGGTCTCTTCGGCCTTAAGTTCACTGCGCGACTGGTCGACATAACTGAGCTTGACGGTATCGCCGACAGAGAATGTTCCTTCAATGGGCTGCATCTGTCCGGTAATAAGCTTAAAGAGCGTCGTCTTACCGGCGCCGTTCGCACCGATAACACCGACGATTCCGCCGCGCGGAAGATCGAAGTTAAGATCGCTGTAAAGAACCCTGTCACCGAAGGCCATCTTGACGTGCTCGGCGCGGACGACGAGATTGCCGAGACGCGGACCCGGCGGAATGCGGATGACGAGATCGTCCTCACGCGTCGAGACCTCCTGCTTCTGAAGTTCTTCGTAGCGTTTGACGCGGGCCTGACTCTTGGAGCGGCGGCCCGAGGGATTAGTCTGAATCCACTTAAGTTCGTTCTCGATAAGCTTCTGGCGCGACTTCTCGGCCTTGGCCTCGCGCGCGAGCATGGCCTCCTTCTGCTTAAGCCACTCTTCGTAATTACCCTTATACGGATAGCAGACACCATGATCGAGCTCAAGAATCCAATCTGTAACTTCGGAGAGGAAGTAGCGGTCGTGGGTTACGACAATGAGAGTTCCCTTAAAGGGTTTCAAATATTCTTCAAGCCACTGAACCGTCTCCGCGTCGAGGTGGTTCGTAGGTTCGTCCAAGAGCAATACATCAGGCTCAGTTAAAAGAAGTCTGCAGATCGCAACGCGGCGACGCTCACCGCCAGAAAGAACCTTGACCGGCTGATCGGACGGAGGGCAGTGCATCGACGCCATCGCGCGCTCGACGAGCGAATCGATATTCCAGTAATCGTGAGCGTCGATTTCATCCTGGAGTCGCGCCATCTCAGCCTCGGCCTTAGGATCGTCGAGATTGCAGCAGAGCTCTTCATAGCGATCGAGCTTAGCCTTAATAGGAGCGACAGCCTCTTCAACGACTTCGCCGACAGTCTTAGTATCATCGAGCTCAGGCTCCTGGGGCAGATAGCCGATCTTCGTACCTTTAGCAACCTGAACCGTGCCCATCAAATCCGTATCGAGACCTGCGAGAATCTTCAAAAGCGACGACTTACCCGCGCCGTTCCCACCGATAACGCCGATATGCGCCCCGTAGAAGAACGAAAGATTAACGTCCTTCAAAATCGTTTTCGTGCCTGCCTGTTTAGTTACATCAACTAGGCTGAACTGATATTCACCTGCCATAATATTTTACCTTTCTAAATTTTTGACATTATACCATAAAATCATTTCTTCACATTTAAAAGCATCTGAAAAGGAATGAGCGGCATATTCTTATCATTGACGATATTGACATCGGGGTTCATGTGCCAGGCATAGCGTAAAACGGCGGGCGAAGGCAGATCCTTCGGGATCGCAACTATAATCTCATCACCCTTAATTTCGGCATCCGCCCATACTGCAGGCGTTTTACGCTTTTTGCGGTCATATTCTCCGGCGACCGAGAAGCAACGCGGCGCTTTACCGTCGGTTGTTTTAAGTCCCTTACCGTTTTTAATTTTTATCACAATCTTTCCGTCTTCTGTGATTCTCGTCGGAACTGCAGTCGGCAGCGCGATTGAATTTTTAAATCTCTCCGGCGCGAAGAAATCCTGCAATAGCCAAAGCGCGGCCCTCCTGCCGACCTCCTGCTTATTAAGCGGATGAATCCGGAATTCATCGCCGATATCGATAGCAGGAACCATCCTTACTCTATCAAGCTCAAGGGCTTCTTCCTGGGCCCAGCGCGTCATCGGCCACGAGCCCGAATCAGCCGCGTCCTTCGGTCTCGCGCGGTAAGAGGCGAGCTGAACGAAAACGAACGGCGCGGCGGGGCTGTCGAGATGATTCCTCCAGGTCGAAATAAGAGTTTTAAACACCTCCGAATAGAGTTTATCGCCAGCATTCGACTCGCCCTGATACCATAAAATCGCATCAACCTTAACACCCTTCAAAGGCGCGAACATAGCATTGTAGAGCGTAGCCCCGTTACGATTGATTTTAACGAGCGGCAGATAATCGGGATGCCACTTTCTCGCGGGCAGAATCTTCTCGGCGGCAACCTTCCAAGGACCTTTTAAATTAATCTCGCTGCCATCATTCGCCAAAAGGAAAATCTTTTCAGGGAATATTCCGCCTGCGTGAGCGGAATCGAAAATACGAATCGAGATAACATTCTTACCCGCCTTGACGAGATTGGCCGGAATCTTATATGCGCGCGGCGTATCAAACGGATTAGGCGTCTCCTCGCCGGTGCGGCCGATTTCTACACCGTTAAAATATGTTATATCGTGATCATCGAGAGATGTAGCTTTAAATTCCATTGGCTTACCCGCCAATGATGAAGGAATTTCAATTTCGCGCGCGAACCAATAAGATCCGTCGGACGCTTCGCCATAAACCCGCTCGAGAGGATTAGGTATCTCAATATCTTTCCAATCTTCTTTAGCGCCTTCATTCCACCCCTTAGCGAGGCCCTCGTTGCCGGAATCGGTCTGAAAAAGCGTATCGCACAATTCAGCACGTCTGCGGATAACCCCTTCGCGGCCAAGCGCACGGTAATCTTCGAAACGCTTCACAAAATACTTCGCAAACCTTTTGTCGCTCTTTAAATATTCTTCGGGAAGCCACGATTGAATCGGAGACGCCGAAACGGAATTATTAATTATCCCGACAGGAATTCCGCCAAGTTCCTTATGAAGGATTCGGGCTGTATAATATCCGACGGCTCCGATTTTGCTCGCCGTCGCCGGAACTACCTTTGTCCACTCGCCTTTCAATGTCGTCTGGGGAGTAAAATTAAAATCGTGCGCCACCTTAAACTCGCGAATCATCGGATAATCTGCGGCGGCTGCCTCCTCAACGGGATTGAGAGCCTCCTTTACGGGAACCTCCATATTGCTCTGTCCTCCGGCGAGAATCAAAAGGCCGGACAAGCAGTCCTTGACGGACGCTTCACCGGTAGAATCCGAAACTGTGATCGCGAACGGCTCGCGGACAACGCCGAGCGGAGGTATCACGACTTTAAAGCGGCCGTCCTTATCTGCTTTCGCCTTTATTTCCGCGCCGCGTACTTTTACGGTCACCTTATCGCCTGGCTTCGCCGTCCCCGTTAACGCCGTATCGTGAGCGGCGGAAAGAACCATCGCGTCCTTAAACAGAAAATCAGGTTTCGGCGCAGCATTGAGATATCCGGCTGCGAATAATGCGAAAATCAGCGCCGTAAGCTTTCCTATTCTTATTAAATGCATAAAATCTCCTTTCAACAACTTTTAACAAAAATAATTAGTCATTATATCACTTTAACAGCGGAATTAAAAGACGCCGGAAATTTGATTTTAATGCTTAAATCCGCAAACTAAAGAAACCGCTTTTCTCCTACAACGGAAATCGGCATTGGACGGCAGATACCTGCCGCATGGACAAAACCGTCGAGAGAAAAGCAATCGGACAAAAGCGATTTTATAAAACCTTCATCAGTTAAATCGCCAGCGATAATTTAGTTCGGATTAAACACGTCTTACCTATAATTTAGACGCATCCGGGAACTTTCAGCCACTCGCCGTCCTTCATGGCGGAAAGATGAGCGTATATGCCTGAAACGGTAGTGTCAAGCGAAGTTTTCAAATCAACACACACCTTGTGATCCTTAAGGAGGATTCCACGGATGAAATCATCTGTAAGATACGCGTGCGAACCGCCATGCCCGCCAGCCGGAACATTCGGAGGCAAAGGCCATTTCAGTACATTTACGTTCTGCGCCGAGTTATCACTACCTTTGAATGGAGGCTTGCGCGTTTCGACATAACTTCCCTTGGTGCCGTGGAAGCAGCCTATTTCCCCGCCGTGGCCGGGAGTGCCCCACATAACCGCCATACGCGAAGAGCCGCCGTCCGATGTTTTAAAGAGAGCGACTTCAGAATCGTACGGGTTTGCATACTTATTGTTATCAGGCTGGAATTGAGGCAATGAACTTTTAAAACCGACGCATGATACATCAGTAAATCTTCCGTGGGTTACACACGTGTAAAAACCGTTTGAATGAGTCGGGTAATATTGCGGCGGAAGACCTACGCGCCAATCGTTGTAGGAAGCGATACCCTGCTCACCGAAGAAATGGAAATACTCCCCTTCCGAATAAAGATGTTCTCCAAACGAGCCAGCCTGATAGAGGCTTCTCATCGCAACACATTCTGGACGGAAGGCGGTCGTCTCGTTCATCATATAAATCTTTCCGCTTTTCTTTGCGGCCGAAACGAGACGAGGAATAAGATCGAGCTGATCTTTGCCGAAAAGCGCGGGGACGGCGCTTGCGACATGAAGGCCGTGTTCAAGAGCCATAATCGCAAGTCTGATATGGCTTACTGCGTCAGTTGCGATGTAAACGGCATCAAGTTTATCTTCCGTCGCATGCTTAATCATATCTTCGCAGCTCGGATACGTCTTTTTTGCCTTTACGCGCTTCTGAAGAAGTTTACAGCGCTCGGGATCAAGATCTGTACATGCGACAACCTCAACATTCGGATGATACTGGTAGGCAAAAGCGGAACCGAACGAGCAAAATCCTTCACCTGCTATTCCGACGCGCACTTTCAGATCGGAAAAAGGCTCCCACTTGACGGGAGAAATTTCTCCTGCAAATTTTTCATCAAAGCCTTGAATGACTTTTTTGTCGTCTGCGGCATGAAGGCCGGCGGCGAAAAGAGAAATTCCAGCACCAACGAAACCTCTTCTATCAAACATAATATACTCCTTTATTTTTATTTTTCAACCCTCATCCCATCGGCGGGACAGATACCTTTTTTCACTAAAGAATAATTCCACATTCTACCTTTCCCCGTCAACCTTCTTTTCTTGAGGCGGATTGCCCATCTTTTTGACGGGGAGAAAACGGATCTGACGCATCTCCTCCTCCGTGTAGCGCTCGTCCCCTCCTTTACCGGGCTTAAGAGAATCTTCATACGCGGAAGGCGTCGGCGCTTTCACCGGAATCAGGAAATATTCCCCCGTTCCGTCACGCACCACCTTGCCTCCTTCCGCTATGAGCATATCGCGCGTCAGCTTTTCGCAGGCGGCGAGCAGTCCGTGCCAGGTATATTCCGAATAATTGAACTTACGCGAATAATCGAAATCTTTCGTGAACTTTTTGTCAAACGCTCCCGCGCCGAGCTGACAGCCGAGAATACCGAGCGCGTTTGAAGGATTGCAATCCGAATCAAAGCCGCAGGCCGTAGCGATTTTCATCGTTTTCTCTATATCGCCTTCACCCCAGAGATAACCTATAAGAATCATCGCTCCGTTAAGATTGGCCGCCATCACTACGGTTTCGGATTTGCCGAAATGAGGCGAGTCGGGCTTCCCGTATTTATCAACCATCTTTTTCCACGCCTCGTGCCAGGACATTCCCCAGTGGCCGCTCCCCCCCTTGTAGCATGCGAGCACATCCCTCGCCATCTGGGCGTAGCGCGATTTTGCAGGGATTGCGGCAAGCGCCGCCTCAACGACCTTCACGCGGTCTTTCTCCATGTACGCCGCGGAATACATCGCGCCGATGAATTGTCCGGCGTAAAGACCGTCGCCGTAACTTACCAGACGTCCGAACTGCTCTCCGAGCTTGATCGCCCGAGAAGGCATTCCCGGCGAAAGTATGCCCGAGAAATCGGACTCGATCTGGTAATCGAGAGCGTCCGGCGAGAGATGATGCCGAGGATGACCGCTGGAAGCTCCGGCGATGCCGGAGCGCAAATTGTCAAGTCCGTAGAAATTCGCTCCCCAGAAACTCGTAGGAAGATTCGCGAAGTCTATTCCCGCCTCGCGGCAGGTAACATCGATCCCTCTCCTGTCGAGCGTGAGAATAAAATTCGCCTCCACGCAGCAGTCGTCGTTGTCGAACGCCGCATTGATTTTTTCAGGCTTCCAGACAGGCAGTTCGTCGAAGCTCCATATTTCGCTTTTCAGCCCTTCCGTAAGCTGACCGAATTCAACGCCCACCATCTGGCCGAGCCATGCGCCCGCCATTTTATCGCGATATTCGGTAATGTACAGTTTGCGCATTTCGACGGGCTTAGCCTCTGTCTGGGCACAGAGGGGATAACCTCCGCCCGCAACGGCCGCAAGAAGCGCAAGAACGGCGATTCTGCGGTTTTTCTCGATTTTGATTTTTTTCATACGTTTTCTTCCTTTAGAGATTCACATCTGAACAAAGCCCCCAGATTATACTTTTGAGGAGGCTGGGGCAGGCCGCGACCGACGCCTTTACGCATCATTTCCTTCAGTTCCGGCAGATGATTTTTATAAACATCGCGCGGAAGACAGTTGTGCCGCCTGCAGATCGCCGCCGCCATGCCTACGACCTCGCCCATCATGCCGGTAGTGCGCATGACCCTGACCGTGCCGAGAGCGACATGGGTAACCGAAATGTTCCGCCCGGCCATGAAAAGATTGCCGATATTGCGGGAATAGAGACACCTGTACGGTATCGGATATCCCGAATGTATCTTATGTCTGCAGACCGACCTGAAAGGATCGTCCGGAAAATGTTTTTTATTTTCGGGCATCGGATAATGAAGATCCATCGACCAGGTCGTCCGGCATGTTCCGTCGGGCATCGGACGGTTCTCCACGATATCCGTCTCGGTGAGGATATGATCGCCTAAAAGCCGTCGGCTTTCGCGCTTCCCGGCCACGTAAGCGACCCAGTTAAGCGCGAGATCGGCCCACTCGGCCTTTCTGCGCGACGAGTTCTTCACGAACGCCCAGTTCGAATAAACGGCCAGCATGCCGTAATCGCGCACATACTCGAAATTCATAAGCTGATCGCGGTTCATGCCTGTCTCCCAGTCCCAGTCGCCGTGCTTGAGATAGGAGCAGCTTTCCTCCGAAAACTTAAGCATCCACGGCCTCACGGGAAACGCGGCGCCGCGCTCCGTGCGGGTGTTCCACTGCACGCTCGCGCCCATGGTCATGTTATCCGGGCGTTCGGGCGCGAAGCTCTCTCCCGTTTCACCGCGGCCCTCGCGCCCTATGGAGAAATCGGCTCCCGCCAGCGCGCCCACGGCCCCGTCGCCCGTGCAATCGACAAAGAGCGGAGCCGTAAAAAGCGTTTTTCTGCCGTCTACCGTACCGCGTCCCGTCACCGAGCGGATCATCCCCCCGGCCGCATCCGCGCCGACTATCCTCGTGTTCAAAAAGAGCCTGATGTTTTTTTCGGCCGATACCGCATCGAGTTTTCTGCCGTCCTCGTAGGTCGCCGCGGGCATCGCGTTGCCGCCTTTAGCGGGTCCGATTTCGGCGACCACGTCTCCGAGACGGGGGTATTCGCCGAGATTTATCTTCCCGCCGAGATGGACGCGCACTTCGGACGAGTTCGCTCCGCCTAAAACGGGACGATCCGTCACGAGGGCGACTTTAAGTCCGAGCCGCGCGGCGGATATCGCGGCGCACGTTCCCGCGACTCCGCCGCCGCATACGACAAGATCGGCCTTTACCGTTTCGTCGGGCTCAGGCGACGTCGGCCACCTCGGCCCTGCGGGAGGCGCGTCGCCGCGCGTCAGGTACACCGCATCGGCACGTCCGTCGAACCCGGTCATGTCTTTAAGCGATAATTTATGCCTGCCCGGCTTAAGCC
Source organism: Kiritimatiellia bacterium (assembly GCA_017520845.1). Taxonomy (GTDB): domain Bacteria; phylum Verrucomicrobiota; class Kiritimatiellia; order RFP12; family UBA1067; genus UBA1067. The sequence goes on from JAFXEU010000105.1 coordinate 35,957, forward strand.
CGATCCCGCCCGCTTTCTGCCAGACCCACGCGCCGCCTCCCTCCGTGCCGAGACGACCCGGAAGTTCTACGCCGTCCACGGAAACGGAAAACACTCCCGCCGCCTCCGCGCTCCAGGGCGCGGTCCAGTTTTTCGTCCGCACAAAAACGTTGTAGAATCCGCCTGCCGCGACCTCGACATGGGTCTCGGCGTCGCCGACGGGACTGCCCAGACCGTGCGCCAGAAGATAGCTGGAGCCCATCTCGTCGATAAACTGCGAATCGACGGACCATCCGCCCGTTATTTCAAACCTCTCGCATTCCACGAGAATTCCGTCCCCGGCCGACGCGGCCGGAAAGCCCGCGATGCAGAACAGAATACAGCAGCAAAAACCGTACTTTCCCATAATTTTCATCCTTTTATTTTTGACGGGGCAGAACATCAGGCGAATCGGCCCAGATTCCGCTGAGAGGCTCGTAAAACCGCAATGCGTGCTGACCGCTCCCGGACACGGTGAACGACCACACTTCCGCTTTTTTCGACAGCGGCTTTATTTTCACGATATAATGCCCCTTGTAGTCGGACGATTTTACGCTCTCGACGACGCGTCCGCGGGGATCCTTGAGAGTCAGCGAACCCTGCGAAAGTTTTATACGGCACTCCTTCCCTCCGGAAGGGACCTCGAAATATCCGGTATACGGCTTTGAAGGATCCTTAAGGGCGAATTTGGCGAAAGAATCTCCGTATGTGTCGGCCTGCCAGACGAACGCCGCCCCCTTGATGTTTTTAACGCCGTAAAAATAACCGCACGAAAACGTACTTTTCTCGACAGCCTTCGGAGCGGGGGTAAATCTGTGCCATCCCGTATCCGGCGCGGTATAGGTTACGGTCCTCTCGCCGATCGAGGCGTCCGTAACCGCCACGTCCCTGCCGAGCGCGCTCCTGACGTAAAGTTTCTCCTCCGCCGGAACTTTAAGCGATCTGTCGTACTTGAGAGAGAGATCGAAAGAAACCTTTCGTCCCTTCTCCGCCCAGAAATAACACGACTGAACCGGTGATTTGAACCACCAGTAGCCGGAAGTCGTAAGCCTTATCGGGGGACTGTCGACGACTTCGTCTTTGCCGGGCACGCGCGCGGGCTTCTTGAATTTTCCGGCGTCCATAAACGAGGTGCGCTTCATGCCCACGCTCGGACCTTTGTAGGACAGCTTTGAAGCGTCCACCTTTTTCCCGTTCCAGTCGACAACGCCGGAAAACACGTCGCGGACGTTCAAAACCCCGAGTTCGTCCACGATCCGGAACGCCGCGCCGTCCCCGAATCCTTTTATGCGCACGTTCTCGAATCTGATGCGCGGCCGTATCCCTTCGGGATAATCGCTCTTGCCCAGATCGCGGTTGAGCTTCACTTCGAACGCCGCGGGACCGCCGCGCCTGCCCGGCGTTTTTCTGACATCGTTGAAGACGCAGTTTTTCATCGTCAGATTGTATATCGGACAGGGAGAAAACGTGATTGCGCCGTGATTGGAATCGAACCGGCAGTCCTCGATGCGGATGTCGTTGAAAGGCAGGCTCCCGACGTTGAAATATCCTATGGGCACGGAAACAAAAGCGATCTGAGGGCCGCTTGTCGGCTTGAAAACGCAGCGCTTCATGTACATCATGAGCGGATCGTTGGTCGTCGTCGCATAAAGAAGACCGCCGCCCGCGTTATAGCCGAAAGTGCAGTCGAAGAAATAAAGAAACCCGGTCATGAGATACGAATCCCAGGGTTCCACGTCGACGCCCGCGCCGGGAGATCCGCCCGACGTGTTTCTGAAGACGACATTTTTAAAATAAAGCGAATAGAAAGAGCACGGCGACGTCCCTTGTCTGAAATTTGAATCGAGGATCACGTTTTCGACGAAAATCTCCTCCGGCGGAACAAAAGACGAACTGATCGAGATGCCGTCGCATTCGCAGTCCGCAACGCGCATGTTTCTGATCACGATATTGCGTGTAGGCCGATGGTACATGTCATGCGTGACGTGAAAACCCGACGCCCCTTCACGCTTGTTGTATTTAAGGCGCTCGGCGCGGCTTTCGTAAAATCCGACAAGCGCATCTTCGGGTTTTTCGGCGTCGGATTCGACGATCACGTTCTGGCAGCTTTTGAAGATGAACATCGCCCCGGGAGATTTCCCGCCTTTCGGGATGTTGCATTTACGGAACTCGGGCACGCGGAGCACCTTCGCTCCGCTTTTCACGAGAACTCTTTTGCCGGTCACGTTATGGTTGAAAACGACGCTCTTTATGTACCACGGAGTCGGCATCCTGTCGAGAACGATCGTCGTGACTTCGGGATCGTCGATAAGTTTCTGAAACGCCTCGGTGACGTCCTTTTCGTTCCAGAAATCCTTAAGATGAACCGTCTTCTTCTCTTTGACGCCCATTGACGCGAGCGTCTGTCCGAATTTGATATCCTTCTCCTCCAAAGGAAATTTCGACATCTCCTTCAGCGCGTTGTAATGGGGCCGATAGCGCCATCTGAAAATCTCGTCGCCCTTATATCCGGGGCTGAGTTTCATGATCGC
>JAFXEU010000106.1 GCA_017520845.1 Kiritimatiellia bacterium
AACGCCATTCGTCTCGGAAACGCACCCCATCACATACTCGCTTGCTGCAATGACAGTGCCCGTGAAATCCTTTGCATACGGGCTGGGGCTGTATGGGTACTCCCCATGCGCAAGAAACGCGCAGATCCCCAGCGCCGTCGCCGTGACTGGACACGGCCCGTCGTTCCAGCTCCCGTCCTCCTGCTGATGTGCCTTCAACCACCATAACACATTTATAACGAGCGGATCCTCAGCAACGGTCCCGGGCGTGGGTTCACAATTCTCTGGCGGATTGGGAACATCGCCTTCCTCTACCGGCGGCGGGAGCGTTTCGCGCGGGCCGAGAAACTTGGGGCTGCGGCGAAGGACGACGTCGGCGACTGCGGCTATCTTCGCGAGCTGTTCGCGGATTGTCGTTTTGATCGAACGGCGTCCAGTGACATCCTTCGCCGCGTAGCCGTAGGCGTCGCATCCGAACCCGCGCGCCGTGAAGACCGCACGCCGAACATGGTCGGGCTGAGAAACGATGATGAACGAATTAAGCCCGAACACCTTCTTCGCTCGCACAACCGTGTCGAGCGTACGGAATCCGGCATAATCGCAAACGATGCGGTCCGCCGGCACTCCGGCATTTATAAGCGACTCCTTCATATCGGACGGTTCGTCGTAGCCCTTCACATGGTTGTCGCCGCTCACGATGAGGCAATCCACCTTGCCGGCCTTGTAAAGCTCAGCCGCCGCGTCAATCCGCCGCGAGAAGTAGAGGTTGTCGAGTCCGTTCGGGAGCGTCCTCACGCACCCCATCACAACCGCCGCGCGCTGACGCGGCACCACGTCAATGCTCGCGCTGTCGAACACGCGCCCGGACGATACCGCATAGACGGCAATCGCCGAAGCGCCCCACACAAGCGCCATCACCGCTACGGCAATCGCCACGTACTTAATTATTCTCAATCTCCGTTTATTCATCCTTTACCTACTCCTTTCGCTTGCCTCCGCAGGGCGCACGTCACCAGCGCCGCCGCCTCAACAGCCGGTCAAGGAGAAAACTCTTGCCGCACCGCCGTATGCCGGTAATGACCTTCACGTTCCCGTTCCCCATCAGCCGAACAAGCCGATCAACCGTTTCTTCTCTATTGACAATCATCTAAGGCTCCAATTCTTCAGTGGATATCCACCTAACTTTTGTTCGTGTGGATATTATACCATAACTTCCCGACCGCCGCAGGGCTTGCCCCCCCCCCCGTCACCCCTGCGCATATTAAAATCGCCAATTCACCAGCGGCAGAATCCAACTGCCCTCGATGTAGTTCACAAGTCCTATCTGAAGTCCGCTCCAGTCACCACGCGCGTAGTTGCAAACGCCGATCTGCAAGCCCCCGCCGCCACGTTCTGAAAAATTGACCCCGCCAATCTGCCCACCCGTCGTTCCTTCATGCAGCGTCGCCACAGGCGCGATGGAAACGGCGAAGCCATCCGTAGCCGAACAACCAAGCCCACAGATTTGTAAGATCCCCCCTGATTTGACCTGAACATTGTCACCCGCCCCACCTACCAGAAAGGCAAAATGCTCCGTCGAAATGGTTGAGCCAGCCAACGCAATATTCACGCCCGTGACCGAAGTCCTTCCCGACGAAAACAAGTCTGACACGTCAGCAACGGAAATCCCCACGCCCCGCACAGTATGGTTGCCACACATAAGCCCAAGGCGCAAGCCATATACGCTCGTATTCTCTTGGGGCAACCATCCGACTCCCCATTCAAGTCCAATTGGAGACCATTCATCCGCAAATGCTCCGCCCGCCATAAACGCGAGAGACAAAACGAGAATTGCCTTTTTTGTCATCAATACAGCCTTCATTGGCCTCCTCTTATGCCATGACTGTTTAGAATATGCGCTTGATCATATTTCTCAGGCGTAAGGCACTTAAGATTACGCTCAGGACAATCAAGCGGACACAGGTACCAATATCCGTGCTTGGGACAGCACTGACGATGTTTCCCAAAGTCGACAAGGCGCCCATTGAAGTCGCCGCCAAGAACTTTCCCGTACACGGCAACATTGGAATAAGGTCCAAAATACCACCAGAAGGAGAACCCTCGGCGGGTTATCTTTTCGGCTTCTTGAAGTTTTGTCCTTGCGGGAAGCGTTCCCTTGATTGTGTAATACTCGGGATGTTCAGTTCGCGCATCCACAAGAATAAGGCCATCCTCCTCGG
>JAFXEU010000107.1 GCA_017520845.1 Kiritimatiellia bacterium
TTGGCTCGGGGTCGAGTCCTGCATAAATCGGCTCATCTAAAAAGTATGCGCCCGGCTACGGCCCAAACCGAGGCCGCGTTTAGCATTTTCGACAACGTTCGCCATTTCGTAAAGCCGCTCTTCACTCGCTCCCGCGTTTAGATTCGCCTCCTCCCGTGACGATCGCAGATGATCCGCGTCGCCTAACTTCGTCGCTCGACTCATTCGCTGTTCGCTCATGTCGTCGGCGTCCTCGTTATGCTCGCGCCTCATCGCGCTCTTCACGAACCGGAGTCTCACTAAACGCTCAGCTCATTCATCGCGTCTTTTCTCAACGTCTCTCTCGTACGCTTCCAAGCGTAAGCGTGCGTGGTCCTCCCCGGCGCACGTACTGTCTTCGCGACACAGCGTCAATCCTGTTTGGACTAACGATTTGAATGCCCGAAGGTAGTTGGCTAAAGAAAAAACGCCATTTAGACTAAGCGAAGCGCAAAATGTCAATTCTCCTTTGAAATATCATTCAAAGCGAAGGCGGGTGGAGTGGAGTCCTCCGAGTGAGACCCGCGGAGGATTGTAGCCGTAAGAGAGTTATTGTAAGCAGCCAGTGACCTTGTCGCGGCATGGCAGGCTAAATTGATAAACTTGTCTATGCGTGGGAGGCGTTACAACTCCGTAGCGGGTCGAGACCGAGGAGGAGCTCCAGACACCCGTCGTAGCTCAATATCGCCCATATCAAAAGCTGAGCACGGTTGCAGCAACATCCGCCGCGTTATGTAAAGTCACGGCAGGAATAAGGAGTGATAAGATTATGGTTATTACTGTTGTACAGAAGAGGAATCGCTTTTCAGATTTTCAATCGACAAAATATCAGTTCCTCATAATGAAATTCGCTCTACAACGGAAATTCAGCACAAAAACCGGGGATGGCCCGAATGATTAACGAGTTTGCCTACTTCGTCTCAAATTTGATAAAATATTAAGACTATGAAAAAAATAGCTATCTTTTTTGCGCTCTTCTCACTTTGTGCTCAAGGTGCGAAAATTACGGATATAAAGGTAAAGGTTCTGGACGGATTCGGAGGTGACACCAGTTCCGTTCTGGCCCGCTGCGTCTCAAAGCCCGGCGCCGTTTATGATCCTAATACATTGACCGGTGATGTGACGGCTCTTAAAGACTCCGGCCACTTTCAGGATGTCAAGGCCGATGCCGTGCGCGTCGCGGACGGCGTCGAAATCGTTTTCAGCGTTTACCGCAAGGTTCGCTTTCAGGCGCCGCTGGCGGTCGAAGGGAACAAGGAGTTCGGCGTTTCGAAAATATTTGCAGAATCCGGGCTTAAAGACGGATTTCTTTACAGCGAAGGCGATCTCGCCGATGCGGCTCAGAAGGTCCGTGATTTTTATGTAAAGAAATATTATCCGGACGCCAGAGTCACTCCCGTAACGAAAATGATCCCCGGCGGGAACAACTGTACGGTCACGTTCATCGTCGACGAGGGGACTCGCGTAAAAATCAAAAGCTACGATTTTTCAGGCGTTAAAAACGCGGATCCCGCAGATCTCCGCAAGGCGATCGGCGTTTTACCTTTCTGGGATCCCCGCGCATGGTTTTTGGATAAGCCGGTGACCAAGGATCAGCTTGTCCAGGCTGTTGATAAGATTAAGGCCCATTACGCCGAGCTGGGCTACCTCGATGTCAAGGTAGACTATCCAACGTATATTTTAAATTCTGAAGGTGTCGCCGAGGCGCTTCTTTTCGCGGTGACGGAAGGCCCCCTTTATACGATCGGCTCTCAGAAAATTACAGGTGTCACCCGTTATGCCGTTAAGGACGTTCTTGACAAAAGCGAACTTCCCGCCGAAGGCTCCGTCGCCGGGTCGAAAGAGCTCAATGATGCGGCCAAGCGAATTGAGGTAGTCGTCGGTTCGGGCGATTCCGGCCTCGCCGATTCGCGCGTTGACGTGCTGCGCATTCCGCGCGTCGACAATCCCAATGTTCTTGATATCGTCTATAACGTAACTGAAGGCGTTCCCGTCGTCATCGACCGCGTCCTTATCGAAGGCAACGAGTACACCAAGGATAAGGTTATCCGCCGAGAGATCGAGCTCGACCCGGGCGACAAGATGCTCGCGAACCGCGCAGAGAACAGCAAAAAGCGCCTCGAGAGTCTCTACTACTTCAGCCGCGTTAATTATAAACTTAAAGACTCTCCCCGCGGCAACGCTCCCGACGGATCCGAATACCGCGATCTCGTGTATGAGGTGGAAGAGATTAAAAATACCGGAAGGTTCAATTTCGGCGTAGGCGCAAGCTCCGTCGATTCGGTATATGTTTCGGGCGAAGTCAACCAGTCGAACTTCGATCTTTTCGCGCCCGAAAAGCTTTTCCGCGGCGGTGGCCAGAAGGGGCGCCTTTACGCTCAGGTCGGTCCCAGAATCCAGACTTACGAGGCCGAAGTATCAGAGCCGTGGTTCATGGACCGCGCGCTTGAGCTGACGGTTCAGGCGTATCGCCGTCAACGCTGGTACGACGAGTACGACGTAATCCGTACGGGCGGCCAGGTTTCGATAGATTATCCCGTCCTGATGTGGATGCCGTGGAAGGGGCTGAGGCATACGGAAGCGTTCGGCCGCTTCGGAGTCGCGCTCTCCGCCGAATTCATCCAGCTCGATGAAATGGAGGAAGGTTACTGGTATAAGGACGGTCTTCCGGTTTCTCTTTCCGAGCCCGGCGGAGAAGACGATAAATACGGTGACGCGTTTGAAGCTGTCGCGCGTTTCTACTGGAGCCGCACCCAGCTCGACAATTTCCGCATGCCGAAGAGCGGAACGCGCTCGCGCGTCTTTTTCGATCTCGCGGGCGGCGACAGCCAGTACTGGAGAGTCGGCTTCAGCCACAGAAACTACTTCCATCTTTTCAAGGAGTACAACCACGTTCTTATGCTCGCTTTGAGGGCCGAGACCATTGACGCGTTTTCCGACGACGTGCCGATCTACAACCGTTTCTTCCTCGGCGGGCCTAAGTCGATCCGCGGTATCGAGTACCGTCACGTTTCTCCGATGGTTTCGCGCCGTGAAGAGGGCGGCGGCGAATATATGCCGTGGGGCGGCCAGACGCTCTTCTGCATCAACGCCGAATACACGGTTCCGATCGTGAAGTATCTGCGTTTTGCGGTCTTCTCAGATATGGGCGCGGTGGGCGAAGACGAATTCGATTTTGATTTCAGCGACAATTTCGCATGGACGGCCGGTGTCGGCTTCAGAATCGATATTCCTTCTTTCCCGATCCGTTTGGATTTCGCGGCCCCCATCAAGAAACCCGACGAAGCTGAGAAGGAGATCTTCAGCTTTACGATCGGATATGATTTCTGATTTATAAAATACTTAAAAGAAAGGTGTTAAGATGAAAAAACTGTTGATTGTTCTTTGTGCCGTTGCCGTTTGCGCATCCTCGTTCGCGCTTAAAATCGGAACGGTGGATATGGTAGTGCTCGTAAAGAACCACCCGGCCTACGAAACGAACAAAACTCTTCTTTTGAATACCGAGAAGGATTTCCGCAAAAAGCTTGAAGAGATGAATAAGGAGCTTGCTTCAATTCAAGAAGAAGGCAAGAAGCACGCTGAAGCAATCCGCAATCCAATGTCTTCTCAGAAGGCTAAGGCTGACGCTGAAATGGCTCTCGGAGAAATTCAGAACCGCTATATGCAGCAGCAGCAGAAAATCCGCTCTGAGATGATGCGCAGCCAACAGGAGCTTTCACAGCTTGAAGCGGGGCTTTTAAAGGCGCAGTCCGACGACCTTAAAAAGCGTATTTCGAAATTCGCCGAAAAGAACGGTTACGATATCGTAATCGATTCGACGGCGGCGTTTTATTCGAAGGATTCATTCAATGTGACCGACGCCATGCTCAAGGAGATGGGTGTCGATCCTGCCAAGGCCAAGAGGGACTGAAGATGAAGGCCAGCGAACTTGCCTCTGTCGTCGGCGGCGTTCTCGAGGGCGAGGACGTCGAGCTTGTCGCCTGCGGCGGTCTTGAAGAGGCCCGCAAGGGAGATTTGAGTTTCTGCAAGGACCCCAAGCACGTTAAACTCGTCGCTTCCACCAAGGCCTCCGCCGTTCTTCTGCCTAAAGACTGGCAGGGCGATGCGCCATGTTCCGTTATCCGCGTGGAAGATCCGAATTTCGCGTGTATGACCGCGGCGAAGATTTTCGCGCCGCCGGAGCCCGTGCGCGCCCCGGGCGTCCATCTGACCGCCGTTATCGATCCTTCCGTCAAACTCGGTGAAGGCGTTCATATCGGCGCTTTTACAGTGATCGAGAAAGGTTCTGAAATAGGCGCGGGTGCTGTTATTGAGGCTCAGGTCTTTATCGGAGAGGGGTGCAGAGTCGGCGCTAAAACGCATATTTATCCGCAGGTCACTCTTCGCGAGGGAACGGTTGTCGGAGCTGAGTGCATTATCCATTGCGGCGTAAGGCTCGGCGGCGACGGATACGGCTTTAACAACGGCCGCCGCGAAGACGGCTCGGTTTATATCGAGAAGATTCCTCAGCTCGGTATCGTCGAGATCGGCGACGGCGTCGAAATCGGCTCGAATACGACGATCGACCGCGCGAGAATCGGGCGTACGTATATCGGTCCCATGACGAAGATCGACAACCTCGTTCAGATCGGTCACAACGTCAAGGTCAAGGGGTATTCGGGCCTTATCGCCCAGAGCGGTATCGCGGGTTCGACGGAAATCGGCTACGGCTGTCTTATTTGGGCCCAGGCCGGCGTTTCCGGTCATATCAAGATCGCTGACGGCGTTCAGGTCGGGCCTCAGGCGGGAGTACCCCAGTCGCTCGACGGTTCCGTAAAGTATGTCATCGGCGCTCCGGCGGAATCGATGAAAGAGTTCGGCGGACGGATACTTCTACCCAAGATGTTCGCAAAACTTAAAGCCGAACTTAAAGAACTTAAAGCCAAGATAGACGCGAAGTGAAGATAATAATAATAAACGGGCCGAATCTCAATCTTCTCGGTACGCGCGAGCCGGAACTTTACGGCAGCGCCACCTATCAGGATTTGGTCGAGTTCTGCCGTCAGAGCGCTTCTGAGCTGGGTGTTGAAGTCGATGTTCATCAGTCTAATCATGAAGGCGTTTTGATCGAGCTTATACACGCGGCGAGAGGCTGGTACGACGCGATCGTCATCAACGCCGCCGGCTATACCCATACTTCGGTGGCGATTCTCGACGCGCTCAAAGCGGTTAATCTTCCCGTTGCGGAGGTACATCTGACCGAGCCTAAAGAACGCGAGGAATTTCGCAGGTTTTCATATATCGGTCTTGTTGCCGAGAAGACTTTTTCGGGGATGGGCTTTAAATCGTATTCCGCGGCGCTCGAGTATTTAGCGGCGAAAGGATCTGAGTGAAATGCCGCTTTACCGCTATGAGGCCAAAAACTCCGAGAAGGGCTGCGCGAAATGCGCGGGCGGATTTGATATAACCCAGAGTCTCTCCGACGCGAAGCTCGAGAAGTGTCCCGACTGCAACGCCGAGATATTCCGCGTGATCTGCGCGCCGGGGCTTTCACACTCCAAGACGGATCTCCATTACCGCGCCAAGCGCGCCGGATTTAATTGCCTTAAAAAAGTTTCAAAAGGCGAATACGAAAAGATATATTAAAAGGTAATCGAAATGAGCGAATGCAACCACAACTGCGACGACTGCGCATCTAAAAAAGAAGGTAAATGCGACGGGGAACATGATTTCAGAGTGCCCGCCAACGACAGATCCGACGTGAAGCGCGTCATCGCCGTGATGAGCGGAAAGGGCGGCGTCGGCAAGAGTCTTGTAACAGAACTTCTCGCGGTCGAAGCTTCCCGTCGCGGTCTTAAAACGGCGATTCTCGACGCGGACATTACGGGGCCTTCGATCCCCACGGCGTTCGGCGTCACCGAACGCGCCAAGAGCGACGGCCAAGGCGTTCTTCCCTGCCGCAGCCAGGGCGGTATCGGCATGATGTCGCTTAATCTTCTCGTTGAAAATCCCAAGGATCCCGTCGTGTGGCGCGGTCCCGTGATCGCGGGCGCGGTAAAGCAGTTCTGGAGCGACGTTTCGTGGGGTGATGTCGATGTAATGTTCGTCGATATGCCTCCGGGGACGGGCGACGTTCCGCTGACGGTGTTCCAGTCGCTTCCGATCAACGGCGTCGTCGTCGTTACATCTCCCCAGGATCTTGTTTCGCTCATCGTCGAGAAGGCGATCCGCATGGCCGAGATGATGAAGGTCCCCGTTCTCGGAATGGTGGAGAATATGAGCGTATTTAAGTGCCCCGACTGCGGCAAGGAACACAGAATCTTCGGCGGAGACGGTTCCGGCGCGCTCGCCGCGGCCCACGGCATCTCCGCGACGGCGGCCTTGCCGATAGATCCCGCGTTCGCGTCCGCGGTAGACTCGGGAACCGTCGAATCGGTCGACACTTCCGCGCTTAAGGCGGTAGTCGATGCCGTTATCGGCGAATAATTTAAAATTATAAATCAGGAGGTTAAAACAATGGCGGAATTGATAGTTGCTCTCGATGTTCAGACGCGCGATGAAGCGGTCGCGAAGATCAATGAGATCGGTGATGCGGTCGGGTTTTATAAAATCGGCCTTGAACTTTTTACGGCCGAAGGCCCTGATGTCGTGAAGGCGGTCAAGGATCTCGGCAAGAAGGTCTTTCTCGATCTTAAATTCCACGATATTCCCCGCACTGTCGAGCGCGCGGTCCGCTCGGGCGGCAAGCTCGGCGTCGATCTTATGACGATTCATTCGATCGGCGGCAACGCGATGATAAAGGCCGCGGCCGCCGCCGCCGCCGAGTTCGGAACTGCGGCCCCCAAGATTCTCGCTGTAACCGTCCTCACATCTCTCGACGAGGCTGACCTTAAGGATGTCGGCATTCTCTCGCGCACTCCCGCAGAGCAGGTCCGCTCCGCCGCGTACCTCGCGGTCGCGAGCGGCGCCAACGGTCTCGTCTGCAGCCCGAAGGAGGTCGGTGTTCTTTCTAAGTCTCTGCGCGCGGGTACGGTATTCGTCACGCCGGGAGTCCGTCCCGCAGGCGCCGCGGTCGGCGACCAGAAGCGCGTCGCGACTCCCGCCGATGCCGTCCGCGACGGCGCGACTCACCTTGTCGTCGGTCGTCCGATTCTCGCCGCCGCCGATCCTTCCGCCGCGGCCCGCGCGATTCTCGCCGAGATGGCTTCGGCATCCCTTTAAGAAAGGTCCGACGCCGTGAAACTTAAGATCAATAGAGAGTTCCTGTTGCGACACGTTTTCTCGCTGGCGGTCTTTGTCGTTCTCGGCGGCTGGTTCGGCTTCGACGCGTTCGTGCGCTATCCGCGCTCGGACGCGCGCGCGCTTTACGTGTCGATCGAGAAGTCCGAGCCGGGAGATAACGTCGATCTTGAATCGTTCAAGGCCCAAAAGGTCCAGACCCAGCGGCTTATGGCCTCTTTCGCGCTTTTGGCCGCATCTCTCGTAGGCCTTCATCTCCTCTGTATCGCCCGCTTCCGTTTCGAGTTCGACGACGGCGGTTTTTCGCTCGGCGACAGACGCTTTTCGTATTCGGACATAAAGGATATCGACAGATCAAAGTGGGAGAAGAAGGGTATTTTAACGGTCTCGGGCGGCGGTTTTAAGATTCGTCTCGATGCGTGGCATCACAGCGGTGTAAAAGAGTTTTACGCGAAGCTCGCCCGCTGAGATTTCGCAAAAGTTGTCCGATGTGGTATAATATTACTGCAGTGAATAAAATAAAAAAGGTGGATACAGATATGAAGTCTAAAAAAACGTTGGCGGCCTTGTTTTGTTGCGCAATGGCGGCGGGTATGTTTGCGGCGGGTATTCCTTTGCCGGAACATCCGCGTCCCGACTGGGAGCGCGCTGATTGGATTAATTTGAACGGCATTTGGGATTTCAGTTTCGAAACGAACTCCTACAATCAGAAGATTACAGTTCCTTTCGGCTGGGGCTCAAAGCTTTCGGGCGTTAAGATGGAGAATGGTAAGGATACCGGTTATTATAAGAGGTCTATCACCGTTCCTTCCGCGTGGAAGGGTAAGCGCGTTTTCGTGGTCGTCGGCGCCGCCGATCACGATACGGAGTTTTTTATCGACGGAACACCGCTCGGAAAGCATATCGGCGGCTATACTCCGTTTGAATACGAGATTACCGACTTCATCCGCTGGGGCGAGCCTCAGAACGTCGAGTTCAAAATCTGGGATCCGAACGATCAGACGGCCCGCGACGGTCATTATCTCTACGGTAAACAGGGGTACGGCAACGCGCGCGGCATTTGGCAGACCGTCTATCTCGAGGCGAGAGGTATGAATTATTTCGATTATACCCGCTTTACGCCGAGCATCAAAAATTCCACTGTAACCGCGGATTTGCGTCTCGGCGCTCCCGCGAAGTCAAAGCTCGTCTCCAAGATCACTCTCGACGGCAAGACGACGGATGTTGTATTCAATCCCGGTGAAATCGAGAAGAGCGTCGAGATTAAGATCGCGAATCCCAAACTTTGGGATCTCGACAATCCTTACCTCTACGATGTATCGCTTACGCTTTCGCCCACGTCCCAGTCATGGAAGGCCGATAAGGTTAAGACATATTTCGGATTCCGTGAAATCGGGACCGGTCTTAATTCCAACGGCGACAATTACGTTACGCTGAACGGAAAGCCGATTTATCTTCAGCTCTGTCTCGATCAGAGCTACCATCCGGACGGGTGGTACACGTTCCCTAGCGACGAGTTCATGAAGAACGACCTTCTTATCTCCAAAAAGCTCGCGCTTACCGGCAACCGCATTCACATCAAGGTTGAAATTCCCCGCAAGCTCTATTGGGCCGATAAGCTCGGTCTTCTTATTCAGGCCGACGTCCCCAACGCGTGGGGCGATCCGAGCGAGCAGATGTTCGAAGAGCACTGGAAGTGCTTTGAAGACATGCTCAAGCGCGACTACAACCATCCCTCGATCTATCAGTGGACTCTCTTCAACGAGACATGGGGACTTAAGTCCAACCGTTCGCTCGCCATGGGCCTTGCCTCCGGCGACAAGAGCGGTCGTCCGATGTACCGCCCCTGGACTCGTCGCCGCGTCGCCGACGCATATTTCAAGGCTAAAAAGCTCGATTCGACGCGAATTGTCGAGGATAACTCCCCATGTAACCGCGACCATGTCGTGACCGACGTGAACACGTGGCACTCTTATGTCGCCGGCTATGGCTGGGATCAGCGTGTCGAGGACATCTGCAACAACACGTATAAGGGCTCGAAGTTCAACTATATCGGCGGCTTTGTCCAGACGGGCGTTCCGATGATGAACTCGGAATGCGGTAATGTCTGGGGGTATAACGGCTCGACAGGCGACTGCGATTTCTCCTGGGATTACCACATGATGATAAACGCTTTCCGCCGTCGTCTCAAGTGCGCCGGCTGGCTCTATACGGAACATCACGACGTGATCAACGAGTGGAACGGTTATGTCCGCTTCGACCGCTCGCCCAAGTATGACGGCATGGATGAGCTTGCAGGAATGACTTTGAAGGATTTTCACGGTGATGCCGCCATCGTGTTTTTCGGCAAGCGCGGCAACGAGATCGGCGAGTTTATCGCTCCAGGCGCAAAGCATACGATTCCTGTCGGACCTTCATTCATCACCGATAAGTTCAACTGCAGAAAGCTTAGTCTCGCTATGAGCGCGTGGTGGTATGACGAGAAGGGTGTAAAAGTCTCCATGCCTGAAACGACGCTTAAGCGTCAGTTCACGGCGATGGGTTGGAAAGCCGAGAAGCTGTGGGATGCGGTTTTTGATGCGCCCAAAACGCCTTCCTGCGGCTGCGTCGTCTTCAGACTTCTCGCCGACGGCAAGGAAATCGCCCGCAACTTCTGGTCGTTCTCGACGGTAGAAGCCAACGCGTCCATGGTAAAGCCCGTCGCGTCGAACTGGTCGCTCGGCACGGCCGAGGTTCTAGACGGACTTAAGATCAACGGCTTCGGCAAGGGCTTCTTCGAGTACGAGCTCGCCGCACCCAAGGAGGGAGGCGTATTCAGAATCGAACTTTCCGCCAAGCGCAAAAACGCGAAGGACTATAAAGACAATCGGAAGACCGCTACGCTCGACTATATGCTCGGCGGCGGGGCGTCTGACCGTTCCAAGAATCCCAACAGCTATCCTCAGACGTGTGATGTCAAATTCCCCGCAAATCTCAAGGTCATCATCGACGGTAAGGTCGTTTCCGAACAGGTCCTTCCCGACGATCCCGCAGATCACCGCGGAATTCTTTCGTGGTTCTCCCAGCTTCGCGACCGCAGGATGCGCGAGGCGGGCAGCTACGGCTATCTGGTTGAGGTTCCGGTGACCGCTCAGCAGGTTAAGGACGGCAAGGTTAAGATCCGTCTTGAGTCTGACGCGGGTCTCGCCGTTTACGGTCCGCGTTTCGGACGCTATCCGCTCGCACCGGCTGTAATGCCTAAATAATTCTGTCAAAATGACGAATGTTGATGTAATCATAGCGGGAGCGGGCATTTGGGGCTCGACTCTCGCTCGTCGTTTTGCGGAATCGGGGCGTAAGGTTCTTGTCCTGGAGAAGCGGCGTCAAGTCGGGGGCAACGTCCGCTGCGAGACAGATGCCGAGACGGGTATCGAGATTCATTCTTACGGTTCGCATATTTTCCATACATCGCTGCCCGAGGTTTGGAAGTTTATAAATCGCTTTACGACCTTTAACGGCTATCAGCACAAGGTCTTGGCGCGCTACAAGGGGAAGACATACTTTCTGCCGCTCGGACTGACGCTTGTCAATTCGTTTTTCGGTGTTGAGCTTACACCTGCAGAATTGCCGGCGTTCATGGCTGACGAGGCTCATTCCTCAGCCATATTCGACGCGTTTTTCAGAGGCTACACGTCCAAGCAGTGGGGCAGGGCGCCGGAGGAAGTTGATCCGTCGATAATTAAACGAGTTCCCGTAAGAGCGACATACGATGTAAATTATTTCAACGATTACTGCCAGGGCATTCCTTTGGACGGTTACAATTCCATTTTTGAGAAGCTTCTTGATCATTCTAATATTACGGTTCGATGCGATGCCGGCGTAAGACTTGAAAACGGGGCCTTTAAGGTGGACGCTGACGACTTGCCGAGAGTTCCTTTGTATTATTCCGGTCCGGTCGATGCGCTTTTTGACTATAGGCACGGAGTTCTTCCGTGGCGTACTCTTAAATTTGAAACGGAGAAGCTCGATATCGCGGATTATCAGGGTACGAGCGTTGTGAATTATACCGAGGCCGAAGTTCCGTATACGAGAATCCACGAGTTCAAGCATTATCATCCAGAACTGAAGGATATAATGGCTAAGCCTAAAACTATTGTAATGCGCGAATACTCGGCCGAATGGAAGTTGGGCGATGAGCCTTATTATCCGATAGATACGGCTCAATCCCGCGAACTTTTAGCCGCTTACAAGGCTGAAGCCGAAAAGATTCCGAATCTTATTCTCGGCGGGCGGCTCGGAGCCTATAAATATTTCGATATGGATAAATCGATCGAAAGCGCGCTGAAGATCGACATCGGTGAATAAAAAGGGGACAGTCCCCGGAAAACGAGGAATACGAAATGAAAAAAATTATTTTTGCAGGTCTTGCGTTTTTGGGCGCATTAAGCGCTTTTGCCGTAGAGTACAAGGTTGAGGACTGGAATCTCGAGGCGCGGAAGAAATTCGCCGAGCAGCGTTTTGGTGTTTATTTTCATTGGGGCCTTTACGCCAACTATGCTCAGGGAGAGTGGTATTTGAAGGACGGCAAGGTCAACGAAGAGGCGTACTCGCGCATGATGTACGGCTTTTACCCGTCGAAGTTCAACGCCCGCGAATGGGTTAAGGTCGTAAAGAACGCGGGTGCGAAATATATCACCATAACTTCTCGCCATCATGACGGATTTTCACTTTGGCCTACGAAGGTTGATGACGGCTACAACATCGCCAACACTCCGTTTAAACGGGATATTCTTGGCGAACTCGCCGAGGCCTGCCGCGAAGAGGGTATTCAGCTTAACTTCTATTATTCTCTGATGGACTGGCACCGCAAGGATTATCCCGCGGGCTATCACGCCAAGCAGGTCGAGGTTCCCGGGCGGAAGGGGGATTACGCTTCGTATAAAAAGTTTATGCTGGGCCAGATCGCCGAGCTGATCGAAAATTACAAGCCGGGCAACATCTGGTTTGACGGCGAGTGGGAGCACGTGAAGCACGAGGAGGACGGCACCTGGACTCGAAAGCTCGATTGGGAATTTGATTCGATTTACGACTTTATCCATTCGAAGAAGACTCTCGTAGCCAACAACAATCACCAGCCTATCCGCCCGAAGGAGGATATTCAGCTTTTTGAGCGCGATCTTCCCGGCGATACGACAGGCGCGATTTTCTCGGCTAATCAGCCTATGGTCAACGACCGTCCCATTGAACAGTGCGATGTTATTCAGCATGGCGTCTGGGGGTATAAAATCGCCGAAAACCGGTTTCGTACGCCTGACGATGTTGTAGCTCTTATCGTTCGCGCGGCCGCGAAAAACTCCAATCTCCTAATGAATATCGGACCTGACGGGTCGGGGCAGCTGCCTAAGAAGGCCGTCGAAGTAATGGAAGAGGTCGGAAAGTGGTTCGCTAAAAACGGCGAGTCCGTTTACGGCACAAGCGGTTGCCCGATAGCCGTCGGAAAGGATATCGTCTCGACACGCAAGGGTCGTGATCTTTATCTTCACTTCCTTAAAGCCGGCGCAGATGAAATTTCATTTAAGATCGACGGCGAAATCAAAGAGGCTAAATATCTCGCCTGCGGAAAGCCGCTTCCCGTAGTCGTCAAGGACGGCGAGGCGACGGTGAAAATCTCTCGTCCCAAGGACTGCAGGTTTGATGTTGTGGTTAAACTTACTTTTAAGTGATTTTAAAGACGTTAATTTCAAGGGAGGCTAAAAATGAAAAAATGGATTATTGCGTCGGTGGCTCTTCTGTCGGCCGTTTTCGCGTCGGCGGAGACCGTTCAGAAAAAGTATGAACCTACGTGGGAGTCGGTCGACAAGCGTCCCGTGCCGAGCTGGTGGAGCGAGGCGAAGTTCGGCATTTTCATCCATTGGGGTCCCTATGCCGTTCCCGCGTACGCGCCGGTACTGCCTAACGGAAAGTTCTCCTGGGATTGCTACGCCGAATGGTACCATGGTAAGATGATTGCAGGCAAGGAGACTTATTTAAGCCATCATAAGAAATTTTACGGTGATGCTCCCTACGCCAATTTCGCCGCGAATTTCAAGGCGCGATTCTACAATCCCGCCGAGTGGGCGAGCCTTTTTAAGCGCGCAGGCGCGAAATACGTCGTCCTGACCTCCAAGCATCACGACGGATACGCTCTCTGGCCGAGCGCCCAGTCGCCCTATTTCAATTCGGTCGTGCTCGGCTCCGGGCGCGATCTCGCGGGCGAATTCTGCAAGGCTATGCGCGAGGCGGGCCTTAAGCGCGGCTTTTATTTCTCGATGCTCGAATACGCCAATCCCCAATATCCGGGCGGACGCGATTCGAAGAGAACCGAAGCCTCGCTTTCGATCGCCGATTGGAACCGTTTCGTAAACTTCCCCCAGCTTAAGGATCTTGCGAACCGCTACGAGGCCGACATCATCTGGCCTGACGGCGAATGGGATTATACGGGCGACGAGCACGGTTCGGCCGGTTTTCTCGCGTGGCTTTACAACGATTCGAAGGTTAAGGATACCGTCGTCGTAAACGACCGCTGGGGTAAGGATACCCGCGGCCGCCATGGCGGACACTACACGACGGAGTACGGCCACGGCGCGAGCGCGATTAAGGATACCGGCGTTATGCATCCGTGGGAAGAGTGCCGCGGTATCGGCGGCAGCTTCGGCTATAATCAGTTCGAGACGACTGAACATTACATGTCGCGCACGAAGTGCGTCAGGACTCTCGTCAGCACGGTATCGCGCGGCGGCAATCTTCTTCTTAACGTGGGCCCCGACGCCGACGGCCGCATTCCCGCGATTATGGAAGATCGCCTCCTTGCGATCGGCGAGTGGCTGAAGGTCAACGGCGACGCCATTTACGCGACGACCCGCGCTGACATCAAGAGCAACGATAAGGATGTCTATCTTACCGCTAAGGGCGATAAGCTTTATGTGATCGACTTTAAGCGCAATGCGTCTACCATTAAACTTCAGGGGTTGAGTGATGTTCTTTCCGTCGAATTGCTCGGCTCGAAGAATACTGTTGTAAAATATTCGACAAAGGGCGGCAATCTCGCCATCACCCGCGTCGTTCTCTCATCCGCCGATGCGCCTTGCGATCATGCGTGGGTTTATGTCGTCAACCGCGGCAAAAAGAATCCCTCCCGTTATCCCGCCAACGCGACGCTTAAGTCGGGCGACGGACCGCTCGTTCAGGCCCATCGCGGCGGCAAGGGTGAGTTCGACGACAATGCGGTTGGAGCCTTTAAGAACAGCCTTAAAAAGGGCGTCAGGGGCTTTGAAATTGATGTTCGTTTTTCGAAGGACCGTAAGCTCGTCGTTATGCACGACGGTAAGGTCGACCGTACGACCGATGGAACGGGCGAAGTTGAATCTCTTACGCTTGAGGAAATTAAGAAATTCCGTCTTGAAGCCTGCTCCGAGCCGATACCGACTGCCGAGGAAGCCTTTGAGGTCTTTCGCGGGCGCGATGATTTCTTTATCGAAATCGAGATGAAGGCTTATCCTAGTAAATTCTATGATAGATATGTTCTTGAGGAATATTGCCGCAAACTCAATGTCGCCGCGCGAAAGATTCTCAAACCCGGCACTTATGCGTTCACGTGTTTCAGCCGCGCCACGCTTGAAACGATGCGCCGCGTCGACCCCTCCGCTCCTCTCGGTCTTATTACGCATGACGCCTTGAACGAAGATCATATCGCGCTCGCTCTTAAACTCGGCTGCTGCAGCGTCGCGCCATCGGGAAGAACTTCGAAGAGAATGGTCGAGCGCGCCCATGAGGAGGGGCTTACGGTTTGTCTTTGGCCGGCGCCCTGCAAGACAGATTGGGATCAGCTTAAAGAGAAGGGTGCCGATCGCGTAACGAGCGATTATCCCGTCATTTTAACTAAAAAGATTACCGGAAAGCCCATTAAACTCGTCGCTCTCGATCTTGATGCGACATTGTGCCAGCATAGGTCTACTCCGCCCGCGGAGAATCTCGCCGCGCTTAAGAATCTTGAAAAACAGTACAAGTGCATTATGGTCGGCGCGGGTAATGCGCCTCGCATCTACAAGCAGATGGGTAACTATCCGATCGATATCGTAGGCAATTACGGTATGCAGATCGCCGAGGCCGCCGATGGAAATTTCCGCATCGTAAAGCAGATAACGAATAACGTCGATAAGGCATTCTTCCTCGAGAAGTGCGATTATCTCCGCAAAAAGTACGGTTATACCGAATATAGCGGAAAGCCGGTTGAGTTTCACGCGAGCGGAATGGTTACGTTCGGCCTTCTTGGTACTTCCGCCCAGGCCGAGCAGAAGGTGACTTTCGATCCCGACCGCAAGAAGCGCCGCGCGATGTACCCTGAAGTATTGGAGATTTTCAAGGATTATTCCTGCTATATCGGCGGGTCGACCTCTTTCGATTTCGCGGGTAAGGAGTACAACAAGTACGACGCGACCGTCCGTTGGGCGGCCGAGCACGGCATCGCCCCCGACGAAATCGTCTTTATCGGCGACGACTTCGCGGACGGCGGCGGCGACAGCCATATCCGCATCAAAGGCATGGACTACATTCTGATAACCGATTTTAACGCTTTCCCCTGGAACGTCAGAGTCCTCGCCGAATAATGTCCGTTTCGCCCGGTTTGCGTGTTATGGGGGAATTTGGTACAATACTTAACAATATAGTAGGGTAGTTTCAATTGCAGAAAGGTTGAATAGAAATGAGCAATTTTTATACCGATAACGCTGATATCGAAAAGACTCTCGACGCGGTTGATTTGAGCGAGGTGGCGGAACTTTGCGAAGAGGGTTTTCGTTTCGCGAAGGAATACGATTTCGCTCCTAAGACCCGCGAAGAGGCGATCGACAACTATAAGCGCGCGCTTTCTGTCTGCGGCGACATTATCGGCAACCGCATCGCTCCGACCGCCGAAGAGACGGACAGGGTCGGCAACGTTCTCAATGAAGACGGCACGGTGACTTACGCTCCCGGCATCAAGCTCGCAGTTGAGCTTCTCGGCCGCTCCGGCCTTTCTGGCTGCACGATTCCCTATTACCTGGGCGGCCTTAACATGCCTTGCACGATTCTCACCGCCTGCAACGATATCGTTTCGCGCGGCGACGCGGCGCTCATGAACATTTTCGGTCTTCAGGGTATCGCCGAGACGATCAACTCGTTCGCGTCCGAAGAAATCAAGAAAGACTACGTTCCTAAACTCTGTGACGGCACCTGGACCGGCGCGATGGTTCTTACCGAGCCTGACGCGGGCAGCGACCTTCAGAGCGTTAAGACGACCGCGTGGCAGGACGAGAACGGCAACTGGTTCGTAAACGGCGTAAAGCGCTTTATCACCAACGGCTGCGGCGACGTTCTTCTCGTTCTCGCCCGCACCGAGCCCGAATTCTCCGACGGTCGCGGTCTCAGCTGCCTTCTGGTCGAGAAGTGCCCCGAGATAAAGGTCCGCCGCCTCGAGCACAAGCTCGGCATCAACGGCTCGCCCACGTGCGAAATGGTTTTCAACAACACGCCCGCGAAGCTCATCGGTCAGCGCAAGCGCGGCCTTATCACCTACGTTATGGCGCTCATGAACGGCGCGCGCGTCGGCATTTCCGCCCAGGGTACGGGTATCGGCGAGGCGAGCTACCGCGCTGCGCGCGATTACGCCGCCGCCCGCAAGCAGTTCGGCGTCACGATCGACAACTTCCCCGCGCTCCGCGAGCTTTTAAGCGATATGTCCGTCGAGCTTCAGGCCTCGCGTATTCTCGCTTATTATTCCTCCAAGTCCGTTGACCTTGAATTCGGTCTTACGAAGAAGTTTGAGTCTCTTAAGGGTACGCCCGAGGCTCAGGACGTCCGTAAGCGTATGAAGCTTTACGCGGCGTTCAATAAGATGCTTACGCCTATGGCGAAGTACTACGCCTCCGAAATGTCGATGCGCGCTTCGAACGGCGCCGTCGCGGTTCTCGGCGGTTCGGGTTACATGAAGGATTATCCCGTCGAGCGCTACCTGCGCGACGCGCGTATCACGACGATTTACGAGGGTACTTCCCAGCTTCAGGTCGTCGCCGCAATCGCGGGCGTAATGGCGGGCCTTTATAAGGACGTTGTCGCCGATATCCTCAAGGACGTCGAACTTACCGACGCGCTTAAGGCAAAGCTCGAGAAGGTTAACGCGCTTTCCGCCGAGCTCGACAGCGCGGTCGAATTCGTAAAGAATCATCCCGATTCCAAGATGTACCACGATCTCCACGCCCGCCAGCTCGTCGACGCCGCCATCGGCGTTATCGTCGGTGCGCTCTTCATCCGCTTCGCGGCGAAGTTCGCCGAGAAGGAGGTCGTTCTCGACTACTGGCTCGCGACGAAGTATCCGAGCCTCTATGCTGAGCTCGCGAAGGCGAAGAGCGGCTACACCGACTCTGTCGTGAACTTCGAGGCGCTCGCGCCCGCCGTGACGCTCGCCGACTAAAGCGCGCCGAAAACCCGTCTTGTCGCCTGCTGAGAGGCTTCAAGTTCGTAAGATGAAACCGATAGCGACAGATACTGCTGATTTTCCTTCTTTGAGAAAAAGGGGGTGCATTTATGTTGATAAGACGATGTATATGCATCGACTTATCTCAAGCGTAAATGCCAGTCTCTTTTTTGTTTCGCGCCCGCGTCGCTTCGGAAAGTCGCTGACGATTTCAGCGCTTAAAGCTATCTTTCAAGGACGGCGCGAACTTTTTGAGGGGCTCGCGATAGATAAGACGGATTGGGCGTGGGAGAAGTATCCTGTCATTCACTTTGAGTTCAACGACGTCGCAACAGATAATCTTCGGGAATTCGAGCTGGATTTTGCAGCGCATATTGAGAAGCGTCTTTCTGATGCCGGGTATGTGTATGATCCCTCAAAGACAGTGCAGTACAATTTTGGCGAGGCGATTGCGCAACTTTCCGCCGCGAACGGCGGGAATGGCGTTGTGATTCTCATTGACGAATATGATGCGCCGGTCGGGCATACGCTTGACAATATCGAAGTCGCCGAGGCTGTGCGCGCACGTCTTTCAGCTCTTTATTCCCAGATGAAGAACCGCACGGGCGATATCCGCTTTATGCTGATGACGGGGGTTTCGAAGTTTACGAAACTTTCCGTGTTCTCCGCATTGAATAATATCGTGGATATTTCTCAAGAAGACGGTTACGCCACCATGTTCGGTTATACTGAGGAAGAGCTTTCCGAGAACTTTGATGAGCATCTTCGCGATCATGCCGAAAAGATGCGAAAATCTTACGAGGATTATCGCGCTCAGCTCAAAAAGTGGTACAACGGTTTTCGCTTCGCGAGAAACATTCCGACAACTGTTTATAATCCGATCTCAGTTGCTTATACGCTATTTCGTAAAGAGCCAGGTTTTACCGCCACCTGGTCGTCGACCGGGCGTCCCTCAATGCTGATGAATTATTTGAAGCGCGAGGATGTTTTGAGAATTGATCTGGAAAAAACGCGCGGCGTGACGGATGCAGAGTTTGATGTTGCGGAACTTAGGGATTTGCGTCCGATCGCTATGCTCTTCCAGTCGGGATATTTGACGATTCGTGATTATAGTCCGCTTACAGGCCTTTATACGCTTGGAGTTCCCGATGAAGAAGTCCGCAGAGATCTTTCGACTTTGATGACCGGTGTTTCTGCGAATAAGTCTACTCAATGGGCATCATCGCTTGGTGGGATGTTGCTTTCGGAGAATTGGGACTACTTCTTTGACGGTCTTAAATCGCTTTATGCCGCGATGGCGTACGGTCCGAAGGAAAAGCGTATTCATGAAAATTCATACGCTCGCTGTCTCTCGTTTCTTCTTGCGAGCCAAGGCTTTGAGTTTACGATGGAGGCGGTGAGTTCCAACGGTCGCGCGGACATAGTCGCAAAGCATCCCGCGATGGTCTGCATTTTTGAGTTGAAGGTTGATGATCCGGTCGATGCGGCATTCAAGCAAATCCGCGAGAAGGGGTATGCCGAGCCTTATCGTGCCGAAACGCGCCCCGTGTGGCTGATCGCTCTTTCGTTCGATTCGAAAACGCGCGAGCTTGTTGATTTCGAAGTAGAGAAGTTTTAGGTTAGTGATTACTCGTTAATCCGTTGAAGATCCTCTTACGACGATCGGAGCGTCGATCAAAATTGTGCGCACAGGGAGAGACGGGTTTCTTATCCTTTGAAGAAGAGAGGCGACCGCAATTTCTGCGAGCGTTTTTACCGGCTGGTGGATTGTTGTAAGCGACGGAGCTGTCAGATTTGCAATCTCACTGTCGTCAAAACCCGCAACGCGCACTTTCCCGGGGATGTTTATATTAAGCGATTTTAACGTCTGTATCAGTTTTGCGGCGGTCGGGTCGTTTCGGCAGATGAATGCGTCGGGTGCGTTGTTGCCGCGCATCAGTTTTCGGAAGAAGGATAGATCCGCCGGATCGTTTTCAATGACATATTCGCTCTTCCACTCGAGCCCTGCATCAATCGCAGCCTGAGCGACACCGTATATTCTGGCGCGAATGGTGTTGGCGTAGTTGGGATGCGTGAGAAAGCGTAGGCGCTTGGCGCCGTTTTCAATCATGTGGCCAGCTATTCTGTACCCAGACTGGATGTTGTCTATTCCCACAAGATCGTAGAGACTTCTTTCCGGGAAAGGGAGGTAGTCGCGATCCAAGAGAATTACGGGTATTTTTTTTGCGGTTAAAATCGAAAGAACCTTTTTGGAGGCCTCATAGGAATCGGGAACGAGATCCACCGGTTCAAGTAAAACGCCGGCAATCTTTTTTTTCGCGTATGCCTGAGCAAGGGCGATGGCCCAATTCCCTCTGTCTGCCGCGTCCGGAGCGGAAACGTCGCCAAGTAATACATCGTACCCTTGGCCGCGTGCCTCGGATGCGATGGCATCGCACAGCTTGGTGAAAAATTCGATCGCGCTATAGTCAGGCGCTATTATGCCTATCGCTCCGGTTGCGTTTTTAGCCGCGAAGGTGAGATATGAGCCTGAGCCTGCACGTGATTCAAGCAATCCCTCCTGTTTCAGCACTCTGAGAGCTCTCTCAATTGTAGGCCGGCTCGCTCCGAAGCGGCGCACAAGCGCTTCCTCGCTCGGGAATCGTTCGTGATTGTCGTATTTCCCGGAAAGGATGTCCTTTTTAAGGGTATTCGCGATTAATGTATATTTTGCCGAACAATTCTTTTTCATAGTGGTAGTATAGCATATATATATGTAAATTATAGAAACCAAAAACTTAAATCTGCAAAAGCAGGTTTGTGAGTTCAGTATCTTGTGCACTTTATTTCAAGGTGTTAAAATGTCGATATGAAAACCGGAAAAATTGTTGTATTAGGTTCCACGAACACCGATATGGTTATTACAGGTAAGAAGATACCTGTTCCCGGCGAGACGGTGAGCGGAGGAAAATTTCTTATGAATCCCGGCGGTAAGGGCGCTAACCAGGCGGTAGCCGTTGCGAGGCTTTCGGCTAAAAAGGGCGCCTGTACGTTTGTCGCTAAAGTCGGTGACGATCTTTTTGGACGCGAAACGGCTGCGCGGCTGAAGCGCGACGGCATCGTTTCGCGATTGGTCATTGATAAGAACGAGCCGTCTGGCACGGCGCTTATTCTCGTTGACGCGAAGGGCCAAAACGTCATATCCGTCGCGCTTGGCGCGAACGGGACTCTTTCGCCGGATGACATTGAGCCGTTCAGAAAGGATATCGAGAACGCCGCGTCGCTCGTCATGCAGCTTGAGACTCCCGTTGATACTGTAGAGCGGGCGGCGAAGGTCGCTCACGACAAGGGCGTCACGGTGATATTAAATCCGGCTCCGGCGAGAAAGCTCCCGAAATCGCTTTATCCGCTCGTGGATTGGATTACTCCTAACGAAACGGAAGCTGAGATTTTGACGGGCGTTAAGGTTGTCGACGCTGCAAGTGCCGCGAAGGCTGTCGAAGTTCTTAAAAAACGCGGTGTCGGGCATGTCGTCATTACCATGGGTTCAAAAGGTGCCTATTGCGGCGACTGTTGCAAGCTGTTCCCGTGTCGGAAGGTAAAGGCCGTTGACTGTGTCGCCGCCGGCGATACGTTTAACGGGGCGTTTGCCGTGGCACTGTCCGAGGGAAAGACCTGTGCCGAGGCTATCGCATTTGCACAGAAGGCCTCGGCCATTTCGGTTACCCGCCCCGGCGCACAGTCTTCGGTTCCATACCGCAAAGAAATCACCAACTCCTAACTACTAATCACTAACCGCTAACTACTAACCGCTATGTACTACTGCAGCAATTATACTTTGGCCGTCGCTCTCTGCGTTGTCACCATGTTCTGCTGGGGCAGCTGGGGGAATACCCAGAAACTCGCCGGGAAGACCTGGCGATTCGAGCTCTTCTATTGGGATTATGTTCTCGGGCTTGTCCTTTTTTCGATTCTCGCGGGTTTAACGCTCGGATCCTGCGGTGGCGGAGAGTGGAGTTTCGTCGAGAATCTAAAATCCAGTTCGATTTCACGGTGGATGTGGCCATTCGTCGGCGGAATCGTTTTTAATGCGTCCAATATTCTTCTTTCGGCGGCTATTGCGGTAGCGGGAATGTCGGTCGCATTCCCCGTCGGTGTCGGTCTCGCGCTCGTAGGCGGAACGGTCGCTAACTGGTTTGTCGACGGGAAGGGTAATCCGTATCTCATCTGGACGGGACTTGCCGTCATCGTCGTATCTATCATCTGCAATGCGCTCGCGTTCAAGGCGAAGCAGAATGCCGCGGGAGACGCATCGGATGCATCGACGGTGAAGAAGGGGCTTCTCCTCGCCGTCTGCGCCGGCCTTCTTATGAGCTGGTTCTCGCCGCTCGTCAACCGCGTCGTCGATATGGGTTTTGCGAATGCGGCTCCCGAGGCTGGAAAGATGACGCCTTATACGGCGTTTTTCCTCTTCACTCTCGGCGTTCTTGCTTCAAATTTTGTCTTCAACACGATTATGATGAAAAAGCCCGTCTCCGGCGAGCCTGTTAAGGGTTCCGATTGGTTCAAGGGCAGTATCTTCGTCCACCTCGTCGGTATTCTCGGCGGCTGTATCTGGGCGACGGGTACTCTCCTTTCGTTCGTTACCGCGGGCACCGCCGGTGCGGCGATCGCCTACGCTCTCGGCCAGGGTGCGACGCTCGTTTCGGCGCTTTGGGGTATTCTCGTATGGCGTGAATTCAAGGGCGCTCCTAAGAAGTCCGCCGCGCTTAATTTCGCGATGGTCGTTCTCTTTGTTGTCGGTCTCGCGTTGCTTGTTCTTGCCGGAAACTGATATAAAGGAAAGGTCCGTTGTCATGAATCGTCTCTCGCTGACTGCTTGCGCTTTTCTTTTTACCGCGGCTGCGTCGGCCGCCGTCCCGAAGATCATCTTCGATACCGATATGATAACCGACTTTGACGATGTCGGCGCTCTCGCGTGTCTGCATGCGCTCGCCGACGCGGGAGAGTGCGAGATTTTGGCGACGATAAGTTCTACTCGCGGCAACGCATCCGTCGGTGCTGTTGAGGTTATCAACCATTATTACGGGCGTCCCGATATTCCCGTAGGCGCTCCGAAGGGAATGGGCGTGATGGGTGCTTATCCCGGCGCGAAAACAAAAGTCGATCCTTCTTCTCCTCTTGGTGAGAGAAAAGGCAATGATGGCGGGCATTACAAGTACCGCAAGCTACTTGCCGATTATCCCGGGTGGTTCCGCCATGCGGATGCGGACGACGCCCCCGACGCGAACGAGGTTTACCGCCGCATTCTCGCCGCGCAGCCCGACGGCAGCGTGACAATCTGCTCAGTCGGATTTCTCACCAATATGCGCCGCCTTCTTGAAACGAAGCCCGATTCGATTTCGCCCCTTGACGGTAAGGCCCTTGTCGCTAAAAAGGTTAAACTTTGGGTTTGTATGGCCTGTCAGTATCCGAGAGGAAAGGAATACAACTCTAAGTGGGATTCCGAGTCTTCGCGCATAGCTTTTTCACAGTGGCCTACCCCCGTAATCTTTTCCGATTTCCAGTACGGGCGAGACTGTTTCGCCGGTCGCGCCGTTGCCGAGATGGACGTTAAGCGCAGTCCGGTAAAGGACGTTTTTGCGGGGAATATTCCCTCGCGCGAAGAAATCCGCGCCGATTCGGCGAAGTGGCTCAGGTCGTGTTTCGGAATGGGCGGTCGCGCTGCGTGGGACGAAACTGCCGTTCTTATTGCGGTGCGCGGCATTAATCCGTACTTCAACGCTTCGCGCGGAGCGTATCGTATGATAGACGATAAGGGAAACAACGAATGGGCGCCAGATGAAGAAAATGGACCTCATCTGCGTGTTACCGAAAGAATGCCCAAGGCCGAGGTAGGCCGCATTATCGACGAGTTGATGACCCGAGCGCCAAAGCACACGTTATAAATAACTTAAAGGAGGTAATAAGATGATGTCTATAATCGCTGATATTTTCAAGGGGGGTAAAACATTCAGTTATCCCCTTGTTGCGTTTTTAGCCTTTGCTTTTAGCATGGCAATGCCCTCGTTCGCGGCGGAGCGCACGGTTTCCGGCGCATACACCCTGACGGCGAACGAGGACTGGACGCTCGACAGCGTCACGCTCGAGCGCGGCGCGACGGTCGATCTCGCCGGACACAACCTCGCGGTCGGCGTGGTGGCTCTCGGATCCGGCAGCGGCACGGTGACGTTCACCGATTCCTCGGCGGGGACGGGCGAACTGTGCTTCACGATTCCCAGCGGCGCGACGTTCACGAAGACCGCCGACATCGCCATCACGGGCAACCTCGCGCTCGTCAAGGACGGCGCGGGTCTCTTCTCGTGGAACGGTGGGACGCTCGCTGCCGACATCCCGATCACCATCTCGGACGGCACTTTCAAGCTTGGCGTGACTACTGCCAACGTATTTGGATCAAGCGGTACGATTACCGTGAATGGCACTGGCCAGTTCGACCTCAACTACAGTGTGGAAAATGGAAGTTCTCCTGTGCTCAAGAAAACGTTCTACATTGAGGGCGACGGCCCTGATGGTTCTGGCGCGATTGTCAACAACGCGACTTCAAACCTGTACGGAAAACACCTTGAGCATGTGGTCATGACGGGAGATGCGACGATCGGAGGGTGTGGTTTTGTCGAAATTCGCGGTAGCGGCAACGGGATTGATTGCGGCGGATATGAGCTTACAGTAAAGAATGCCGGCAGACTGCTGGTGGAAGCAGGTACGTATCTCACCAATGCAACAGATATCGTCGTCGACGGCGGACGGCTGCAGGTGTGCAATTCGTGCACACTCGGAGCTGACCGTATTGTCCTTCAAAACGGCGGTACTTTCATGAACTACATGTCTTCCGGCACCAAGGATTACAACGTGCCCTTCGTCGTCCACGAAGGCGTCGGCACGATCAGTTCCGGCAAGAACTGGTACCACATATACAGCCCCGTAACTGTTGAAAGCGGGTGCACGTTGAACCTCCCGACGGACGGCCCGTGGTACGATGGCGCAATCACGAACGAGACGGATGCGACGCTCAACATATCTGGTGAGTTCAACGCGAGGAGCAGTTTCGTCAACAATGGCTTTGTCAATCACACGGCAGACGCATTTCGTCTGGGCGGACGCAATGAGACAGCCCACCCTTGCGCTGTTGAGAATAATGGCACAATCAGGACGACTGGAGGGACATTCCAGTTCAAGGCCGAGAGCAGTATGACCGGCACGGGTACGCTGGAACTCGCGGGCGGATCGCCGTCCGTTGCGGGTACTCTATCTGGCTTTACGGGTACGATCCGTGTTTCGGGTGCGACGGCGACGATCAATAACATCGCCAAGTTTCCTGGTACGCTCGTCCTTGCCAATGGCACGGTTTCGACTTCGCTCTCCGGCGTGACTTGCCCGGTCGTCTTCGATCTTTCGGGAAAGGCCGCGCCGTTCACGATTCCTTCAAGTTGGCTGACGCTTCCGTCCGGGAAGAGTGTGACTGTCAACCTTGACGGCAGGGATCTTTCCGGCGGCGAACGGTTGATAGAATGGACCGAGACTCCTGATCTTCAATTCTCTCTTGACGAGGCTTCATCTCAAGGCGGCGGGCGGCTTCTTAGTATGGCCGACGGGCTATACTACGCTGTCGGCGACGTCGTCATCACAAGTGCGTTATGGACGGGGGAGGCGAACGACGGTGATTTCTCCAATCCTGGCAACTGGTCGTGTCGCGACCAGGACGGTAATATAATCCCCGGCGTCATACCGTTGGCAGGGGTAACGGTAACGCTCAATGCTGACGTCGTCTCGGCATGGTCTCAATTTGACCTTTCTGAAGGTAGAGTGATAGACTTGAACGGGCATCGACTCGTAGTAGGCATCGATAGCGACAGCGCAGTCAGCCTTACCGTTGTCGACAATTCTACGGACGAGGAGAATCCCGGTGAACTGCGCCTTATGATCGACTCTGGCGTGACGTTTACCAGAACCGATAGCCTTGCTATTAGCGGCAACCTTTCTCTCGTCAAGGACGGGTCTGGAACGTTCGTCTGGGGCGGGGGAACGCTTGCCGCGACGATTCCGGTGAGTGTCATGGACGGCGTGTTCAGAGTCGGCGCTAATACCAGCAATCTGTTCGGCGCGAGCGGCAAAGTCACCGTCATGGAGCCGGGACAGTTTGACATCAACACCGCGCAACAGTACGGTCCGGTAAGGGCGCGCACATTCTATATCGAAGGAGATGGCCCGGACGGATCCGGGGCGATAGTGAACAGCGCCGCAAATACTCCATGGGGCTATCATCTGAACAAAATAGTGCTCATAGGCAATGCGACGATCGGTGGCATCGGTTCCATCGAAATCCGCGACAGCGGCAACGGAATCGATTGCGGCGGATATGAGCTTACGGTAAAGAATGCCGGCAGACTGCTGGTGGAAGCAGGTACGTATCTCACCGATGCATCTGATATCGTCGTCGACGGCGGACGGCTGCAGGTGTGCAATTCGTGCACACTCGGAGCTGACCGTATTGTCCTTCAAAACGGCGGTACTTTCATGAACTTCATGAGTTCAGACACAAAGGATTATAACGTGCCTTTCGTTGTCCGTGCGGGTTCCGAGACGTCGGCAATTACAAATACGATTACGACTGATAAAAACTACTTCACGATGAATAAGCCGATAACGGTTGAAAGTGGAGCTGTATTGAGTCTTCCGAAGGGAGGTCCTTGGTACGCGGGCTTCACCAACAAGACTGATGCGACGATAGTCGTCTCAGGAGGCGAAGTATGTCTGAGTACGGGTTCTATTTTGAAGAACGACGGCGTTCTTGATCATATTGGAGGCAAGCTGTACGTGGGGCATCGTGATGACGATATCGGCGCATGCACCGTTGAGAACAACGGTCTGATCAGATCCGCAGGAGGTGAATTCGTCTTTAAGACCCAAAGTAGCATGATCGGCAACGGTACGCTGGAGCTCGCGGGCGGTTCGCCGCAGGTTTTAGGCGATCTCTCCGGTTTCCGCGGCACGGTCGTCATTTCGAACGGCGTTGCAGTCACGTTCGCCGATATGAATTGCGGCGGAACGGTGGCGGTCTATGAAAACTCGACGCTTACGGTCGACGCGACGTCGGAGTCCGCCACGAGAGTTGCAAATATGACGCTTGCAGACGGTTCAACCCTGAATATCGCCAACTATAACGGAGCAACGCCGATTGAGGTTGCAGGAAGTACAACCCTCCCGTCAGACGGCCAGGTCAATCTAAAACTGAACGACGGTGCGTTTGGCGAGGGGATTTACGCCATCTGCAGGATGAACGGTGTGACGGCGGCGGACGGCGAGAAGTTTGCGCCTTTAACCTCTACCGATGATCTCAAAGTCGGCTGGAGCGTAGAAGAAGACTATACGCTTGTGCTTACGGTCGGCGCCATCGATGGCAATACATGGACAGGACGCGCGGGTGACGGTGACCTCTCCAACCCCGCCAACTGGTATGGCGGCGCGGTTCCGGCGAGCGGCACGGTAACAATCAACACCACCGGAACGCTGACCGTCGGCGATACGTTCAGACCCGATGTCATCGTCTTCCCGGAAACGTGCGGCGCGGTCACGATTGCGGGCGAGAACGCCATTACCGGACTAAAAGCCGTAACTAATCTCTCAGTTTCCACCTGTACTTTTGAGGTGCCGGTCGCGTTCGCGGACAAGATATGCGTGAGCCAGGGCGCGTCTTACGGGTTCTCAGGCAATAATCCCGTACTGAAGGACGGAGGCAAAGTCCGCTTTGCGGGCGGGGTGACTGGTACGTCCTTCGCGGAGGGGACTTCTCGCAGACTGGACGGTGCATTTACGATTCCTGCCACTGCGAACTGGACGGCAGGCACTTCCGATGAACTCTGGACGGTTACGGATAATTCCTCGCTCACGATAACAGGCTCATCCGCTGAACATCCGGAGACAACGGATTTTTCGTGGTTGAACAACAACGGCGCATTTACGACAGCTGTAATCCGCACGTCCGCACGGATATGCGTGAGGAACGAAGGGGATTATGTCGTGACGGAGGAACTGGCGATGACGGTTCCCGGAGCGGACCGCCATATTGCTCAACGCGCCAGCCACACCGGAAAGTACAAGTTCGAGAAGGTTACTCTTGGCGACAACGGCAATTGAGGTAACTTCTACTTCGCCAATAGCGGAGACTATTATCAGAATAAGTACGTCTATATCGGCGCGGGTGGGCTCTGCTTTGCGGATGGTGCCCAGCCGATGACGGCGTATGCGTTTGGCCGACGAGATAACGATAATATTCATATTTATCCGTGGTACGGCGATTATACGATTGGTACGAAGGGTGGATCAACACGCGACGTAATTATCTTAAAGCCGACATATTTCCATACGGATGACGAGAACGGCGTAGCGCGCACTGTTACGCTCAACGGCGTTGCCGATGTCAGAAGTACGCTGACGGTGAACGGACATGGCAGGCTGCAAGTTAATTCCAACGGCTTAAACGACTTCGACGGTATAGGCAACATCACGGTTGCCGACTCTGCGACGCTCGCCTACGCTCCTGGCGCGGACCTCGGCGCGGGCGCAGTAACGGTCGGCGCGAATGCGACGATGGAGGTCGCCTCGGGCGAGCACACGTTCGAAGGCGGCTTGACTCTCAATGACGGCGCGACACTTTCGTTTAACTTTACGGAGCGTACCATCACCCCGCAAATCGCTCTTCCCGAAGGCAAGACGCCGACGGTGAATGGCGCGGTGAAAGTTAAGATTCCCGCGGATTCAAAATGGCCTACAAGCGGCGAGAAGGTTCTTACGACCTGCGGCGGATTTACGGCTGAGAAAGTTACACTTGTTGACGGTGCTCCTAAGTGGGTGCGCGGCCTTTCGGTTGTTGACGGCAATATCGTTCTTGACGTGAAGCCGATGGGTACGCGGGTGATTGTGAGATGAGGTATCCCCCGACGACCGAAGGGAGGAGTCGCCGAAGGCGATGCCCTAGCAGGGGTGATGGGTGATGAGAGATGGGTGATGAGTAAAGGGAAAAGAGAAATTAGAATATGATGAAAAGAATTGGCGTTGTTGGTGTTTTTGCATTAGTTGCATGTGCATTTGCAGAAACACAGACAAACGATTGGGAGAATCTTGAGGTTAATTCCCGTAATCGTATGCCCGCTGCATCTTATCTGCTGCCGCTTGCGAGCGAGAAAGAAGCTTTTAGCACTGCTCTCGTGTGCGAGACTCCTTATAAGGTTTTGTTGAACGGGGATTGGAAGTTTTCTTGGGTCGGTGATCCCAACAGGCGGCCCCTTGATTTTTGGAAGGCGGACTTCGATGATTCCCGTTGGGGGGTCATTGATGTTCCGAGTTGTGTTGAGATGCGCGGGTATGGTGTTCCTCATTACACGAATGTGCGCTATCCTCACAAGAAGTCTTGGCCCAAGATTCTCGATCGTGCATCCGGGACGACAGACTATAATCCTGTTTCATCATATCGTCGTACATTCAAGATTCCCGCAGGATGGGATAATCGCGAGGTTATACTCAGGTTTGACGGCGTTTACTCCGCCTATTACGTTTGGGTGAACGGCAAGGCGGTTGGGTATGCCGAGGATTCTCATCTTGCATCCGAATTCAACATTACCGATTTTGTGAAGAAGGATGAGGAGAATATTCTTGCGGTGCAGGTTTTCCGCTGGTGCGACGGCAGCTATCTTGAAGACCAGGATATGTTCCGTTTTTCAGGTATCTACCGTGACGTCACTCTTTGGTCCCGCCCCAAGGCGGGTATTGCCGATTTTTCATTCACATCAAAGCTTGATTCGGATTATAAAAACGCAGAGGCGTCATTGAAGCTTTTTGTGTACGGAGATGAGAAACCCGCATCCGCCGCGCTTTACGATGCCGAGGGCAGGAAGGTTCTCGATTTCAACGCCGCCGCCGCGAAGAAGTCCGGCTCGGAGTTGGTATGGAACATGAAGCTTCAAGGCGTCAACCTTTGGAGCGCGGAAAAGCCGTATCTTTACACGCTCGTCATGAAGGCCGGTGAAGATATCCGAGCCAAGAAGGTCGGCTTTAAGGAGCAGAAGGTCGTCGGAAATACATTTTACGTGAACGGCAGGCCCATCAAGATGAAGGGTGTCAATCGTCATGAAACGGATCTCGAAAACGGACGCACGGTTTCGTTGGATCTTATGATTCGCGATATTGAGCTTATGAAGCTTTACAATATCAACACGGTCCGTACCAGCCACTATCCGAATCATCATCTCTGGTACGATCTCTGCGACCGCTATGGAGTTTATGTCATCGCCGAGGCAAACGTGGAGGGTCATGAGTATGGCTTCGGTAAGGATGGTATTGGACGCTTTAAGGCGTGGGAGCATTCTATCGTCGAGCGCAATCTCCGCAATGTTCTTTCATTCCGCAACAATCCGTCGGTTACGATGTGGTCCATGGGTAATGAGACCGGGCACGGAATATGTTTTCAGAGCGCTCTCAAGGAGGTTAAAAAGTTAGATCCTACGCGGGTTCTTCACTGGGAGCGAGGCAATAAAGATGCTGAGGTCGATTCCTCCATGTATCCCTCCGTAGAGTGGGTCGAAAAGCGCGGAAAGCTTGGTGATCAGGCGCCTGGATCGGCAGACCTTGTGCAGAAATATGAAACTTCTCTCTCGGTGCATACAGCGGGAAAGCCCTACATCATGTGCGAGTTCGCTCACGCGATGGGTAATGCGATGGGTAACTTCAAGGAGTATTGGGATGTCGTTTATTCCTATGACTGCCTCATCGGCGGCTGCGTGTGGGATTGGGTCGATCAGGCGCTTTGGAAGAGGAGCGGCCGCGTTAAGGCGCAAACAGGAGAAGAGGAGCGCTTTCTTGCTTATGGAGGCAACTTCGACGAGTCGCCGAATAACGGACCGTTCTGCAACAACGGAATCGTTGATCCTATGCGCAATGTTTCACCTAAGCTTATTGAGACATCTCACGTCTACCGCAACCTTCTTGTCAGTTCCGGCGAAAGCGGCAAATTCAGGCTGACGAACCGCTTTTGCTTTACTTCTGCCGACGAATATGCCGGTAAGTGGATTCTTGTTGTAGACGGCGGCGAAATCGCAACTGGAGTTTTTGGCGTTCCTGCGGTTCCCCCGCTAGCATCGCAGGACTTTGAGATTCCCGCGCTTACATCCGCTCTTGCTAAGGCGGACAAGGAAAGGGAGATTTTCGTCAACTTTGAGTTCTCTCTTAAGAATGATGAAATTTGGGCGAAATCAGGATGGGTCATCTCCCGCGATCAGGTGGCTCTCGGAAAATCCTACTGGGCGGGCATCAAGCACGAGGTAGAGGGCGACAAGGGCACTATTGCCGTTACCGACGAGGCGGATTCGCTTATCGTCGAGTGCGGCCGGACAAGAGCCGTTTTCTCGAAGAAGACCGGCACTCTCTCCAAGCTTGTTCTCAAAGGCGGCGTCGTTGTCTTTGATGACCCCGCTCCCGGCGTCGCCGCAGGGCCGAGGCTTACATGCATGAGGGCGTTTACGGATAATGATAAGAAAGTCATTCAGTCCGACTATAAGTCAAAGATTAAAAAACGCGGCGTTTTCGATTCTGGACTAACTCAGCTCAGGTATCATCCCGAGCCAATTACAGTGGATGGCAATACGGTCAAAACCGTTATCGACGTTACCGGCGCGAAAGGGGCGGGGTTCAGACATGAGTGTGACTATTCATTTGCCGCCGACGGGTCTGTGAAAGTCGCAAACAATGTTCTTCCCTATGGAGGTATGCCGCATATTCTGCCGCGTCTCGGGCTATCTATGAGACTTGTTCCGGGGCTAGAAAAGATTCGGTATTACGGACGCGGTCCGTTTGAGAATTACATCGACAGGCTCTCCGGCAGTTTAGTCGGCGTTTACGAGTCTACCGTCGACGGTCAGTTTGTCGACTATGTTCGTCCCCAGGACAACGGCTATAAGAGTGATGTCCGGTGGGCGGAGTTTACCGACAAGTATGGGCGCGGCGTAAGGTTCTCTGCGGATAAGCCTCTGTTTATGCAGGCGCTTCACTATTCATGGGAGGATCTTTATTATTCTCGTCATCAGATCCGTCAATCACAGTTCAGAACGCCCCTTGAGAAGCGCCCCGAGACAATGCTCAATCTTGATGTGCGCCAGCTTGGGCTCGGCGGAGCGAGCTGCGGTCCGGGGCCGATGCGGAAGTACACGTTCAATCCTCTTGAGCCTACTTCCTGGACGATGAAGATCGAGCCTGTGCTCCCAGTTAAGTGACCCATCTTTCATCTCTCAAAAAGGCGTAATGAAAATGTTACGAGAATTGTTGACAGTGTGTTTAGCGTCAGCTGTTGCTATAGCGGCAAATGGAATAACCGTCTCAAAGGCGATGGATCTTTCCGGGCAATGGAATGTCCAAGGGGAAAATCTTTCCGGCAAAGTGCTTCTTCCCGGAACTCTTGCTGACACCGGACTTGGAGTAAAACAGACTTCCGCGCATTTTAGCCAATATCGAGAGCGTACGTCCAAGACGGCCCTCGCCCGTAAATACAAGTATCACGGGAAGGCTGTATATTCCCGTACTGTGACGCTTTCCGAGGAGGATGTTGAAAAACCTCTTGAACTTTTTCTGGAACGCGTGATGTGGACGAGCAGGCTTAAAATCGACGGGCGCGATTTCGGTTTTTGCGATTCGCTTTCCGTGCCTCACGTTTTTAAGATTCCAGCCGGATCGCTTGCGCCCGGAGAACATCTCATTGAAATAGAAATCGACAATTCGCGTCAATACGGCGTTGCTATGAAGGCACACGGATATGGAGAATGGATGCAAAGCGTTTGGCACGGTGTGATAGGTAAGATTGAACTGCGCGCTGAAAATCCTCTTTCCTCTGTGCGCGTATTCGCGTCATATCCCGCGAACGGTAAAGTTCGTATAGAGCTTCCGGAATCTTTTGTCGCAAATGATGAGACTGTAATATCTGACAATCTTAAGTTTACGAAATTTAATGTAATACCTTCTCCGTATGCGAAAGGGCGCATAATAGTGACGGCTTGCCTTTCGGAAGAACCTCAATCTTGGGATGAATTCAATCCGCGCCTTTATAATATCGAAATTCGGCATAAAGGATATACGAGAAAAATCCGCTTCGGTTTCAGGACGTTGGGCCGTAAAGGAAACAGGCTTATGATCAACGGTCGTCCGCTTTTCGTTCGCGCCGATATCGACAATTGCCATTTTCCTCTTACGGGATATCCTTCAATGTCAAAACGCGACTGGA
This sequence comes from Kiritimatiellia bacterium, assembly GCA_017520845.1. GTDB lineage: Bacteria > Verrucomicrobiota > Kiritimatiellia > RFP12 > UBA1067 > UBA1067. Next base: position 33,006 of record JAFXEU010000107.1, read on the forward strand.
TCAGATATTTCACAATTCAGCGCAATAACGGCATGAATGCGATACGGCTTCATACATGGACGCCCCCGGAAGCCGCCTTCTCGGCGGCGGATGAATTGGGGATGATGATTTTCTGCGAACTGGCCTATTGGAATGAAAACGGGGTTAAGTCAAGTTTCGCCGGCCGCGGCAACGCGGAACTTGATTCGTGGCTCCAACGTGAATTGAGGGCGGTATCCGACGCATACGGCAATCATCCCTCAATGGTATCTTCAACATTCGGAAATGAACTCGGGTATTGCAATTTCAAAGCGCTTGACGAGTGGATGTCCGAGCAGAAAAAATACGATCCCCGCCAGCTTACGATGTGCTCAACCGCACGTAAGGTTGTACCGAGCGACGATTTTACGGTGACGCATTCTTATCGCGGGATTGGAAAAACACGCGGAAAATTCGGAGGCGAAGCGGATTACGATTATGAAGAAGTTTATTCGAAAACTCCTATTCCGGTGATAGCCCACGAGATAGGCCAATGGCCGGTATATCCTGTTTGGGACGAACAGATTCCGAAATTCAACGGGCTTCTTTATCCATGGCGCTGGTTTCCGATGCGCGAAATGGCGATTTCCAACAATACGTTTCGTTTTGCGCGTGAATTTCATTCCGCTTCCATGCAGATGAGCCGTCATTTTTATAAGCTTGAGACTGAAGGATTATTGCGTACACCTTCATGTGACGGGATAACATTTCTTTCCATGCGCGACTATCCTGGTCAGGGAGAAGCCCTTGTCGGCTGGTATGACGCGTTTTTTGACGCGAAACCCGCACTTGGAGAAGTTCCGCCGTTTTCGGTTTTGACGAGCACGGTTCCATGTCTTGCCAGGTTCTCTAAATTTCTTTGGACATCGAATGAAATTTTTAAAGCGGAACTTCTTGTCAGAAACGAAACGGCTTCATCCATTCCGCAAGGAACGCGCTGGCGCTGGTCATTCGGCAGTCATGAAGGTTGGGTGAGCGCGGCAAAACCGATTGAAGCGGGCGCTCTTGCGAAGGTGGGTGAAATCGCCGTTGCTCTTGATTCATTTCCCGTACCGTCCAGGTCGGAACTTAAATTCGGCGATAATTCTTGGCGTATTTATGTTTTCCCGTGTCTTCCGGAGTGTGAAATGCCGCCTGACGGAGTGCTTGTCACTTCAAATCCGAAGGAGGCAGCCGAGGCACTTGCGGAAGGCGGGCGTGTAGTATATACGGGCAAAAGCGCAAAGAGCGATATTACGACATATTTGCCTATTTATTGGTCTACGGGGCTTTTCGCCACAAATCGAAAGCATATCGGTTTCGGCGCTATGGTTGATGCCGATCATCCGCTTCTTGCATCGACAGGATGCGATTACTGGCTTGATGAATTTTGGAGAAAGCTTTTTACCGAAGGGAAGAAGAACGCGCTCTCTCATAGATTGGAGAATCTGCCGAAGGATTTTCGTCCGCTTATAACAGTTGTTCCCGATCTCCATCATTCTTATTTTATATCACCTCTCTTTGAGGTTAAGGTCGGCAAGGGGCGTCTTCTTGTCTGCGGGCTGAATCTTTCGGCAAAGAGCGCCGCGGCAAGGCTTTTCAAGAACAGACTGTGGCGCTATGTTGATTCTCAGGATTTCGATCCAAAGTGGGAAGTCGGGACGGATTGGTTCAAAAACACTTTTCTGCCTGACCGGCAAAACGTCGTAAAGCCCGAAGAAGTTAAGCTTGATGCCGACACCATGGATATGCTCAATAATAATTGATGTATGCATACAAATAGGCTAAATCCGTGACAGTGCATATAAAAATAAATGTAGAGAGGTGGAAAGATTATGGATAGAAGAGACTTTTTGAAAACATCGTTTGCCGGGGTTGTGATGGCATGCGGAGCGTTGCCGCCTTGGCTTGCGCGGGCGATTGAGTCGCCTGAGACCGGTTCTCAATTGCCAAAATGGAAATTTGGGGAACTTGAGCTTCATTTCATTTATACGGGATGCGGCGAAAATTGTTTTTATCGCTTGCCTGATGGAACTTCAATACTTAATGATGTGGGCGATATTTCCCGTCCACGCGATTTGAAAGATATTCCGCTTTTGCCGTCTTCTGAAAGGCTGGGCGGTGAATGGGTCAGTCGTTATATTCAGCGCGTTTATCCTGAAAAGACGATCGATTATGCGATTTTTTCGCATTGGCACGGCGATCATACAGGCTCGGGCGCAATCGACCGCGAAAAGACTCCGTCGGCTGATTTTCGTTACCGTAAGTACCCCGACGGACTTTCGGGAAACGGTATTGTATGCGTTGCGCAGGATTTTTCATTCAGACGTTATTTCGACCATCAGTTTCCTCGGCAGGGACAGTTCAAGTCGAAAGGCGCTTTGAGCATCGATGCCGTAATGCCGTGGTTGGAGCGCGAACGGAAAAAAGGTCTCGTTGCCGAACCTTTTAAAGTCGGGGCGTTAAATCAGATTGCGATGTTGCGCGATCCGGCGATGTATAAAGATATTTTCTCCATTCGCAATTTGTGTGCGAACGGTATCGCGTGGGACGGCAAAAACGGCGTTCGTGATTATATCGCTTCTCATGATAAAGCGACAGGCGGGGCGCTTGTCAATGAAAACGTCCGCTCGCTCGCTTTCGTTATGCGCTACGGGAAATTCGGGTATTTCGCGGGAGGTGACGTTAGCGGAGTTCTAAAAAACGAGGACGGCTCGAATGTCGATTATGAAGGAGTGGTGGGGCGTTTAGCGGGACGCGTCAATGTCTGCAAGACGAATCATCATGGATATCATGACGCTATGAGCGGGGAGTTTATTCGCGCAGTCCAGGCTGATGCGTATATATCGTGTGTTTGGAGTCCGCGCCATGTGATTAAATCGACGCTTGAGCGTATGACGTCAAGAGCTTTGCACGGAGGGCGCGAAGCGCTGTTCGTGCCGACTATATATCCCGCATCATGCCGAGAGAGATTTAAAAAGGCAGGCCGCTTCGGCGGCATACCTGACGCCACCCGATTCGGCGTGCATGTAGTCGTAAAGGTTGCGCCAGGCGGAGAGACGTATAAAATTTATCTTGTCGATGCTCGTGATGAATCAATGCGCATTATGGGATGCTTGAATTGTAATTCATAAGAAAATATTTGATTTCTGGGGGACAGTCCCCCCTTGCTCCGCCCACCATTTTATGGTACTATATTTTCGCTCTCCGGGATTGAACCTCGTGGCGACGAGGGTACGAAAGGGAGTCTTAGATGAGTCGTTGGGTTAAGCCTGATGGAGCTATGCTATGATCGGATGAAAA
>JAFXEU010000108.1 GCA_017520845.1 Kiritimatiellia bacterium
GAAAAACCGCCTATGAATATGACACAGCCTACAACAAAGCCGCATAAAGAAAGATCCTTACAATGAGAATGTTTGAACTATTGCCAAGACCACTCGGAGCCATCTTCAGAAAATTGACTCACTTGACTTGCAATTTACCCATGTCATTTTCCGCAAGATTTTTTATGTCAAAATAAAAATCACTACAGGGACTGAAATTAATACCCCCTTCTTACATTATCCCAAAGAAACCCCCTCTAATACAAACACACACTCCAACCCCGCTCAACCCTCCAAGAATTTTCCGCATAAAATTCTCATTTTATTAAAGCACACCATGCAGATTAGCTCTCCTACTCCGAATTACTCTGCATTTCTCCCAATTCTACGAGTTCTTTTTTTTACGGATTCCATCTACACATTAGAAAACCATCACTCAACAATTTGTATTTGCTCATAATAAACCATATAAAAAGCCCATCCTGCGCATTTTTGAGAGCACTTCACCCTTCGCGATGAGGTTTTCATCGCGTCTTATTTAGAAATTCTTATCTTAAGGATTATTCTTTTTTACTTCGAAGCTTGCTTTTCACTTCGCGACGCACCGCACTTCGCTTCTTAGCCTTTTTGCGCACCTTATTTCGCTCCTTCGGCGCATCTAATAGCACCGTCTCAGGCGCGAGCATATACTCTAACGCTCCGTAAACTTGAGCAAACACCGGTTTTTCATCTGCGAGAATCTTCTCAACCGCCGCATGATAAGGCTTCTTTAATAACTTCAACGTTGGCGTAGGATCTTTCGTCTCTGTCACTTGCCGAAGACGCACCGCAAGTGCCTTATAACGCATAAGTGTTTTATACTTAGGCGAAAGCTCCGGCATATTGTCTCTGAGCCAGCCGCGGATCCCGCGATTGCGGCCGACTACCTTACCGTTTTCGTCAATTTTCAAATAATTGTCGACGTAACATTCCAAATCGTGAATCATCCCGCCGAGCCTGATCATCGCCTCACGGGATGTTTTACGTTCATCCCACGCCTTAAGGAGTTCTTCCGGGGTTGGCATTGGCGCAGTTGTTCTGCGGCGATTGATTTTACGGCGAGCGATTGCCATTTGGCGGCGGCGCTCGACTTCTTGCTCGTAATAGAACGGTCGGCGAATGCGGCGCAAGTCTCGCATAAGCTCGCGCTTTATACGATCACGCTCTACCGGGTCCATTAACTTACGAACTTTGTCGCGCATAAAGATGCCGATATCAACCGCCGCGCAAGCCAAAAGAAGAAGTGGATTAAAGGTTGAATCGAATTCTTTTGAAGAGTTTTGATACTTAAACCAGTCCTTACTGTTCCATTCGCCGTTCGCCCTTTCTCGCATTCGAGGGCGGTATGTATGCATATCAAGATACTTTCCGACGTAAGTGCGCGCTTCGCTGTACGTCCAACCGTGATGGTAGGCATAGTAATAAGCGGAATGTTGATATTTCTTAGCCATATAAATACATTATGAAATCGACACGCTTCTGCATTGCTTCTTATTAAACTGCACAGTTTTATTTTAGAAGTTTTTTTAACCTTTTACCCTTTTTAGAAATGAGAATTTTTAAGAGACGGGAATATTATAACATAAAATGAGAATTTTATGCGGAAAATTCTTGAAGGCGGAAAAAATAAAGAAATGAGAAAATGAGAAAACAGGAAAATAGGAATGTGATTTTATTTCGTTGATGGAGAGATAATTTTCGTAATTGAAAAATCAACCAACGAAATCAAATAAATCGCACCTAAAAAATGGGAAGAAAAAAGATATACTTTATTCTACAGTATCAAAATTCTACAGTGTCAATTCTACAGTGTCAAAATTCTACAGTGTCAGATTTTAACATACGCAAAAGAAACACCGGGGCGCTGCTCCATGCGTGGCAAAGACTTTTTGCATAGGGGCGATCATAAAACGCCAAATGCTCTTCGCCCCTCTGTAAATTCCATTTACCTGATAATGAGTTTAAAGCCTGGGAGCGGGGATGTTTTTGAAGCCCAGGGCGTTCCACCGTATGCGCCAATATTAACACGGCGGCCGGAGTAGTAAGGCTCAAGATCAAGCCCAACCGAACCGGGTGCGCCCGCGTCGATGCAGGGGCTGTCGGCAGCGGTTTTCGCGCTTTCGAAAGTTCCCGAGAACCAACCGTTCGTAATCGCGCCATTGGAGTTCTTCGTCAAAAGATGATAGTACGGAGCTCCCGTCCAGTTAATATCGCCTACGACATTAGGATTAAGATTCCCTGCGCCCGCGTAATCCCATGAGCCGTCATTGTGCGTTTGAATGTAGCTATGTTCGATTGATGTTGCGTTGACAACGCCAGTGAGACTATGACCTGAAACGATGCAGTTTTTAAGGTGAAGTTCCGCACCTGCGTCCATAGCCGCAACACCGTATGCCTTTCCGTCTGCAATGGTGCAATTCACAAGCTCCATATTTGATTTAGTACACGACACGTCAGAATAAACATAACCATAATATTTAGTTGTATTACCACTGTAAGCAAGCGTCCCTAAATTACGAATAGAATAATTCCCATATTTGCTATTGCCTTTCGCTTTAAGAACTACACAATTTGTCATAAATAATTGCCCTCCAGCAAGCAAAACATCACTCTGTGCAGTCCTCGAAGATGCGGTACTAGGCGCATTGCGTGAATCAAAAACGCAACGCTCAACTACTGAAGTTGAAACGGTTGAGCCATTAAAATCATCTATCAACATTATCCCAGCATTAAACGGAAACGTCGTATCTCCATCCGCAGCAACATAATTTTTCTCAAAGACCGAAGCGCTCAAAAAATAATTTTTAGGAGCTCTTATCGCAAGTGCACCGCCTGAAGCTCCTGAGGGAGTTGCTGCTGCTCCAAGAATATAATTCCCTGTAAATGTAGAATTTTTTATTTCTGTCGTTCCATAATATGTAGCAGCTGCAGCTCCAAATAAAGTATTCCTACCAGCAGCTCCATTCATGTAATTATTTAGAAACTTACAATCAGTTATTTTCAATGTTACATTATACGCAAGTAAAGCGCCTCCGGCACTTTGATTATATGATCCTCCTGCCTTATGGTAATTCCCCTCAAATAAGCAGTCTTTTATCTCAATATCTCCTGATGTGATAGCAGCAATCGCGCCGCCCCCTCCTAAATACGTGACACCAGACTTTCGAGAATCTTTATATGTCGAAGAAAATCCGTTATTATTAAAATAACAATTCTGGATTTTAGCATTTGCAGAAGTTAGCAATATGGCGCCTCCTTTAGCTCCATTAGCTTGAACGTATCCCCCGCTAAATGTTATTCCTTCAACTACGAATGAACTTAAAGATGTAGCTGAAATAAATCTTATGTTATAAGTTGAGCGCTTAAATGTTGTCGCCGTCTCCGAACGATCAAACGAGCCATCCGTCTCACCGACATAACCACCGCTTAACTTGACCGGGATAGTAATAGAAGATAGAGTAATTTGATTTGTAGTTACATATTCGCCGCTGGCAAAATATACATTCACTTCTTCTGCATCTGCTGCTACCGCGTCCGTTATAACTGTCTTAACTTTAATTCCCAAAAGATTTTCTTCGTTACCGTTTATGGCATTAGACCAGCTGCTGCCCGAAAAATCACCATTACCGGTCGGAGAAACAAAAATGTCAGTCGCTTGCAATTGGGAAGTTAAAAGAACCGTCACGAGCGCGGTGAGGGCGGCGCGAAACATTTTTATATGTTTCATAAATATACCCCCCCCCCCCCCTCAAAATCTTAAAATAAGCGTGTGTTATTACAGTTGACATAAGTATCTCCTTGTAAGGTTGTCTACTTGAAATTCTCTTCGTTGATGTTAGATTATCAAATCTATAATAATATGTCAAAAAAATCCTATGTTATTTTGCGCAAGATTTTTTATGTTAAAAATATTTTCGCCCTTTTTAACCTGATGACGCGCGCCGTTCAAAATCAAAGTGAACGGATGATTTGTTTTAACGACGACCTTTTCTTTCGTAGCGATAACCGAACAGACGATATTTCCGAAACGGTAATTCTCCACGCCGATGCGTCCCTTGATGTCTTCAGGAAAATCGCAGACCAAAGTGTTCGTAAACGCGTTCGCGCTCTTGATCCCGATGACATCCTCGATAAAAAGCGAGATGGGCCCGAGCGCAGACCAGCCGCAGAAATCGCTTCTTACGATCTTACCGGACTTGGGCGTTATCGCTGGCTTAGCTTCGGTCGGCGAATAACATTCCCATATCGTGTGCGGCTCATACTCGACATAAGTCTTATATATGTGCTCAACCACCTTTCGCGCAACTTGACGGGCGAGGTCGATCTTGCCATATTGATCAAGAGCTTTGACGGTCATATACGTCGTCGGCAGCCACATCGCGCCGCGCCAATATCCGCCGTCGGCTCTGAAATCGGCGTCACCGCGCGACAGCGAAACAGTCGGAAGAATCCCGCCCAAAGTCTTGTCTTCCGTCAGCCGCAGCGCCATGCGCCGTGTCTGTTCCGGCGATGACATCTCCGCAAGAGCAGGCCAGAACGCGGCGGGCGTCATGACCTTGACTTTGGCGCGGTTCGACCTCAGAATGTCGTAATAAAAACCGTCGGACTCATCCCAGTAAAGCGTATTTATTTTATTTTTTATTTCTTCATACTTCGCTTTCCACGATTTCGCTTCATCCGCCCTGCCGAGCAATTCCGCGATACGCGAAAGATAAAGCGCCGAAAGCCCCTGTTGGGCGAGCGCGTCTACCCACAGAAGATCGGGGTTGTCGGGGCACTTCCCGTCATGGCCGGGATCATCCGACCCGGTGCGCCCGCGCGGCGTGTTGTCCATGCCGCTCGCGCAACCGCTCCATGAATAGCCGTCCTCGAATTTCTTTATCCTGACCGGCATCACGGAACCGTGGGGTTTAGGCCCTGCGGGGTCGAATCCGTCAAACATTTCATGCCACCGCTGAAGATAACGCTCTTTGAGATAAACCTTTTCGAGACGGGCGCGATCCCCCGTCTGCAAAGCGTAAACGTATTCGGTCCAGGCGAAAAGCGGCGGATTGTCGGGATGGTGGATTTTGAAATCGAGCATCTTCCCTTCGTCGGCACCGCACCAGCGGTTGCCCTTGACCTTCGGGAGCGCCATCGCCTTATCGGCAAGCATAACGCCGTAAAAATTCTCAAGCGACTGAATCCCCGGAAACTCCTTCGGACAATACTTGCAGAAGTGTACCATGAAGCAGGTATCCCAGATCCAGATGCGGTCTGAACGGTGAGCCTCGTCCATATAGCGCGGCGCGGGCAGCCCCGGCACCTCGTCGATTCGCGAATGCGCCAGCTCCCACGCCTTGTAATAAAAATCGACAAGTTCCGGTTTTTCGTCGAAAACCGGTCTCGGCAATTCATCGCGCCAATTCTGAGCGGCCGGCAATGAAGCGAACGGAACGGCCGCCAGAAAAGCGGCGGCCAGACTCACGGAAAATCCTTTACTCATCATTCTCCCCTTCCGGAATCATCGTGAAATATTCACATTCTTCCGGATTATCGGCCGTCGGCGACGATTCCCCGCGGGCGATGCGCCTGAGCCATACGAGAAGAAGTCTCTCCCAGCGATAGACGTCGTTGTGGGGTTTTGTCGAAACGCCGAACCCGTGGCAGCCCGCAGGATAAAAATGGGCCTCTACCTTCGGGCACTTTTCAGCCTTTGTGCATGCGTCGAAAAACCCCACGGTGCTGAAACGGTAAAGATCGGCAAGCCCCGTCAGCATGAACATTCTGATATCGGTATTGAACGCCGCTTTTACGCTGGAACTTATGTTGCCCTTGTCCGTAAAATACGCGCCGTAAACGAACACCGCAAAAGAAGGTTTCGCGCTCAACGAGTCTATCTCGTCGATCGGCTCATATACGCGCTTACCGTCAACCGCGACAGTGCACATCGCCAGATGCCCGCCGGCGGAATACCCCATGATGCCGACATGATCAGGCGAAACATTCCACTTTTTCGCGTTTGATCTTATGAAGGAAAGCGAGCGTTGCACATCGGCAAGGCGCGCTTTCGGAGGATATTGCCTCAGGCGATATTTCATCACGAACGCGGCAACTCCGCATTTTTGGAAAAACCGCGCAGTTCTTCGACCTTCGCGATCATAATCAAGGCACCCGTACGCGCCGCCCGGACAAATCAAAACCGCCATGGAGCGTTTTGCGCCGTTCGTCGGAAGAAACACCTCGAATCCGGGAACCGAAACGCCCTTGACGATGCCCTTCTCCGATTCGGTCTCTTCGCCGACGGTCTGATTCTTTTTAGGAGCGAAAGGCATTTTGCCATCCGGCCAGACCAAGACGAAATCCGCGCCGCGGGCGAACGCCGCGGCGAGAATGAAAAAGCTCAATGCGATGTACTTCATATCACTCTTTTTCCGTTTCGTTTTTCACTTCGGCCTCGGCCTCGGAAATCTCGATCGGCGTCAGATCGTACGTATCGTCAGCAGTGCTGACATTGGCTTTTATGCCGCGCCCGATGCGCCTGAGCCATGTCGCGAGCAGTCTCTCCCATTTGACCGCGTCGCTTTTGGCCCGCGGCGTCACGCCGAAGCCGTGGCCCGCGTCGGGGAAGAAGTGCGCCTCGATGCTCGGCCACTTGTTCGCCTTGACGTGCGCCGTGAAAAAGTCGACCGTATTGTGGCGGTAGAGATCGGTAAGCCCAGAAACCATAAAGAGTCTTCTCTTGCCGGGCTTGAGAGCGGGCTTCACGTCTTCGTTGATCGCGCCTTTGTTGTCCTTCGTGAGATAGGCCGCATACACAAAGACGCCGAACGAGGGATCCGCGCTTTGCTCGTCGATTTCATCGACATTCTCGTAAACGCGTTCGCCGAATTTAGCGACGGAGCGCATCGCCAGATGCCCGCCGGCGGAATAACCCATTACGCCGACATAGCCGGGAGAAATGTTCCACTTCTTCGCATTGGCTCTCACGACCGCCATCGCGCGCTGCAGGTCGGCGAGACGCGCTTTGGCGGGATACTGGCGAAGGCGATACTTCATTACAAAGGCGGCGACGCCGATCTTCTGAAGATAGCGGGCCGTTCTGCGCCCTTCGCGCTCGTAATCGAGACACCCGTACGCACCGCCAGGGCAAATGATGATGGCCATATTGCCTCTCGAAGATTTATTTTCCGGAAGAAAGACTTCAAAACCTGGAACGGTAACGTTTTTGACGATTCCTTTTTCAGAAACGGTCTCGGGACCGATTACAACATCCTTTTTCGGGCTAAAAGGCATCTTGCCCTCCGGCCAGATCGGCACGAACTCTTCGGCCAAAAGACCGCCAGCCGATAAAACGGCGGCAAGCAATATCGTTTTCGCTGTCGTTATTTTCATTTCGGTCTCTCCTTTCGGTTTTTACTTCGCTTCATCCAAAAGTTTCGTGTCGACGAGCACCGCATCGCGAAGAGCGATTTCGACGGCGTTGCCCGAAGTTCCCGACGTGAAGCGCAGATAGTCGCCGCTCTTGATGTCCGCGCGCGCGACATAGACGAGCTGCCAGACTTCTTCGCCGGCCGAGCCGAAAATCTTCTGCGAGGCGATCACGGTCGGCTTTTCTCCCTTCTTCGCGCCCGGGCGGCAAAGTTCAAGCTTGCCCGCCGCCGCGTCGAGAACCTTTGAGTTGACGACTCTCACGCGGGCGAAAAGCTCATACTCTCCCGCTTCCTTGGCGCCGAAGCGCACATGAAGTTCCTCAGACGGATTTTCTTTCACGTTCGCGCAGCGGTATGCGTAATTGTCGATCGTGTCGCGCGCGCCTGAGCCTCTCATCGCGGGAACGCACTTGGCGAAAAACTTCGCGGGGTCGACGAACGCGAAATTCTTGACATCGAGAAAACGCGACGCCGCCAACACGCCCGGCATGATCCATACGCGCGCGCCCGTGTAAAGCGTTTTTTCGCCGAGCGTGACCCAGCGCCAGCCGTCTTCACCGGGCGACGAGGGTATCGTCATCGACGCTATCTCGCTCTGCTTGCGACCGATCTGCGCACCGTTCACGATCCACGGCGAATAAATGCCCATATAGGCCGCCGCGGGATTATTCTCGCGGGTCGAGCCGACGCGCATCTTCGAAAGGACAACCCATGTGCCGGTAAGTTCGTTCGAGACGGTGTGTCCGACCTCCGCGTAATTTGGACGCATGAAAATCCTCTCTCCTCCGCCGAAACCGAATGTGAGTTTCGCGTACTTGCCCGTCGCGTCGGATTCGATCGACATCGCTGTGCCGCCCGTGAGCTTTTCTGTCGGGATTACATAAGAGCCTTGAGTCTTCGCCGGATACTCAGCAGGCTTGGTGCCGGCGGCCATAATCTTGCCGAAATACTTCTTGCCCCAGTTGTCCCAGCCGGAGCCCTCGTGGCACTGCTGAGGATAGCCGATTTGCGAGCGGCGGTTGCGGTAATCTTTGATGTACGCATACCACTGATTCGTGTAGCTTTCCCACGAGCCGAGTTTGTATTTCATCTTTTTCGCTGGCTCAATAAGGTCTGGATAGCGCATCGCCGCCGTGTGGATGCCGGCATATCTTAAGCGCCACGCGGCGATCTGCATCTCTTCCGGTGAATTGCCCGTCGCCTTAACGAGATTGTCGAGAGTGCGCATCATTTCGATGACATCTTTAGGCGTGAGATAATTGGCGGTGTCGCCGACATAGCAGCCGACCCAGATGCCGCGATTGCGCAGTTTCGCATGACGGATGATCTCCATGTAACGGCGCACGTGCGGCGCGCCGGGGCCGTAAACGCCTTTAACGAAATCATCTGTGAGCTTCTCGGTGTCGGCATCGGGATTCCACATGAGCTTGCCCATCAGATACCAGTTGAGATCGGCGAGCGGAGCCATACGCGTATGGGGCATCTGCGCGAAGCCGCCGATAAAGTGGTTATCGCGATAGAACTTGAACGCGGGGCCGAGGATGTCGAGATTGGGGAAAGGATTGAGGTAGGCTGCGAAATTGGCGTAGTAGTCCCAGTAGATGAAATTGTCGGACATGTCGAGCCACGCCTTGACGCGCGGAGCGAAACGCTCGTTGCAGTCGATCGGGAACCCGTGGTTGCGCCAGAGCGACGCGAAACCTACGCCGCAGTTGTCTCTTAAGCGCCACTTCTTCGTATCGGCGGGCGGCTCAGTCGTCGACCAGTAGGAAAGAAGATTGAAAGTCGCCTCGGGATATTTCTCGCGGAAATGATCAGCGACGAAACGCTGCAGGTCGAGATAGAGAATTGTCGCTGCTTTGCTCGCGTCGGTATTCATGAGCTCTGTGCACTTTTCGCAATGGCAGTAATCACCCATGTCACTCGGAGAGAGGGAGACGGATTTCTGGTAAGGATAATGCTTCTCGAGAAACGCGCCGATTTCCTTCAGCAGCTCTTCGCGCATTTCGGGATTCGTCATGCACAAGGCGCCGTTGATGCGGACTTTCTTTTTCTCGCCCGTCTCCTTGTCGATGCGCTCGACGAGCGCGAACCATTCGGGCTTTGTCTTGAAAAACTTCTTGCGCGGAATCCACTTCAGAACGAGGGAGTGCATAATATTCTCGCCCTCGCCCGGCGCAATACCGATTTCTTCGGAGCCGCGCTTGTTCTCGTTCGCGCGAAGCTTGACCATGAATTTCGCGCCTGTCGTATAGTGGTTACCGCAGCGATAACGCATAGCAGGCGCATCGCGCTTGACGTATCCGGCAGGAAGCGAAATATACGACGACGACGGGACGGTTTCGGAATTCGGCGTCCAAAATCCGCAGCCGAGCGTTTCAAGAAGATCGTAGACGGCATAAATCACGGCGCGCGGACGCTCGCCCGCGATCGTAAGAGTGCGGGAATCCTTCGAAAGGCGGATGTCGATCCCGTCGAACGCCTTCTGATCGGTCTTGCCACCGACTACAATCGTATTCCATCCGTCGATGGGCGCCGATGTCAGCGGAAACGAACTCTTCGTCATCTTATTGAGATACTTGGCGAGTTCTCCCGCGGCGTATTTAACCGCGACGGGCGCGTCTTCGGCGACCACGATCGCCGCTTTCGGCATTGAGTTTGTAGCGATAATGAAATCGCCCGACGCGAAAAGCGGCTGCGCCGCAAGAAGCAGGGACGAGAGAGCGAGCATTACTTTATTGGACATTTTAATTTCTCCTTATTTTTCAATTATGAGCCACGCTTTGCGCGATGAGGCGAACATTACGCCGACGCAATTTTTTGGGGCAAATTTTTCTTCAACACCTTCGAACTCCGAAGCGAGAGCCTCCCATGAGCCGTCGGAATTCTTTACTCTGATGACGCAGGGCTTCGCTTTTTCGGCTGTATTGGCGACAGGGCTTACACCGTTAAAAAGACGCTTAAACGTCCCGAGTCTCGGCGCAGGACCAGTCCAGATGACCTCCTTCAAAGAGCGCGTCGCGTTAAAAGGCGGCCACGATTCGCCGATGACTCTCAAGTGCGGCGTATTCATTTCAATCACTTCAAGACTCTTAAGCCCAGAGCAGCAGCCGCGCGTCTCGCCCATGACTTCAAGCTTCGGCGCATCGAACGCGGCACGCTTGAGATTTGGAATGTCGGCAAAGTTATTGGAACCCAAAGAAACAAGCCCTGCCGCGCGCACTTCAAGATTGGTGAGATTAGGGCCGCTCGTAAATACACCGTACGAGATTCCGCCCGAACTTCCGCCGCTCGCGAACTCTTTAAGCGATCCGTCGCATCCGAGCGAAATCGAATCAAACCCCGCTCGCTGAAACGCTCTCGATCCGACTGCCTTCACAGCGTCGGTCACAAGTTCGCCGCGAAGATTTATACAGTTCCAGAACGCCGTCGTGCCGATACTTTCAATCGTGCGCGGAACGATTTTAGTTATATCGCTTGAAAGATTCGTCGAACCGGCGAACGCGGCGTCACCGATGTGCTTAAGCGGCAGGTCGAGCACGACCTCCTTAAGAGCGGAACAATCCGAAAATACGCCACTGCGAATCGTCGGATGGGTCGCATAAGAGCCGTTCGGAATAGTATCTGCCGAACCTGACAAGATTACGCGCTCAAGCTTTTCGGCGCGAGAAAATGCGCAGTGTCCGACCGAAGAGACCTTGTCGGCGTAAAATTCGCTCACGGCCGAATTTTTGCGAAGAAGATTCTTGCCGATTGAAAGCGACTTTACTTCAATAATGCCCTTATCGGATTTAAGCTTAAGCCCTCTTAAATCAAGCGCTCCCGATATATCAGAACCAAGCGCACAAAGCTCAATGACGCCGGAAGAATAATCCGTCTGAGGAGCGCATTTTATGTAAAGCTTTTTAGCCCCGTCTTCGGAAACGATAGGCCAGCCGCGCCTTTTCTCGTAAGTTCCCACATTCCAGACATTGTCCGCGAACGATGTAAAAACGAGCGAACAAAGACCGACAAAACAAACCTTCTTCAAATTCATCGTGTGCCCTCCTTAAGGCTCTTGACTAAACTTTTGAAATCACGCGGCTGAGGCCCTTCGCGCCAGCACCAGATATAGAAATCCTTGCCGATCTGTTCAAACCTGTCGACAAGTTCAAGTCGCGAAGGCAATTTGATATTTTCAAACGACGCATCATTCATCGACTTTTTAGCATCTTCGAAAACGGCCTTAACTTCATCATATCGTTCAATAACGAGCATAAGCATACCGGCGCTCAGGCAGCGCACGTTGCCGTGAGTAAACTTATCACCAGCCGTCTTAGCAAGAGCGTTTTCAAAAAGCATGAACGACTTGCCGAGATTTAACGCATTAAGCCAGCCTCTGCCAGGATTGTAACCGTGCATTCTCGCGCGTGTTTTGCGCTTCTTGGGCTCATCGCCCCAAACCGCTCTTTCAAGGAGCTTATAATAGGCGTTTATCTCAACGGAACCTGCGCCGCAGCAGTGATCGATCCACTCCTTGGCCATCTCGTCTGTATCAAGTTCAGGATTCCAGTGAAGTTTCGTGTAAAGGTATGTACGGAGCTCGACGAAATCGGCAAAGACGGCACCGTGTTCCATCTGAGTGCTGACGCGCTTTACGCCAAGATCGCGAAAAGTCTTAAAGTCGTCTGCATAAAGATGATAGATGGGGTGAGGTGTGATGTAATTGCGGAAACACGCATCCCAATCCCAGATCGTAAGTCGCCCGGGGGCGATCTTGCCCCATTCGGTCAAACGGCGCATAGGAGTTTCTTGAACCCTGACGGGCAGAGCCTTGTTGCCGTTCTGACAGATTGTGACATAGACATTCTTGTGAAGTTCTCTCGGCACCTTTTTAGGCGGCTCGACCCAATCCCAATAAGCGAGAGTTAGAATACGCGCCTTAGGATATTCTTCTTCAATACCTGAGGCGACATAGTTGCAGATATCAAGAAGCGGGCCCACGCGCGAGCCGCCCCACTCGGCGAGAAGCTTTTTGCACTCGGGGCATTTGCAGAAGCGGTTGCTGTCGAGATACGAAAGGCTCACGTAAGTTATCCCGTCCAAATCGAACGCCCCGGAATCTTTGCGGACCTTAAGTTTGGCTTTTACCTCTTCTAAGAGCTGCTTTCGCATTTCTTGATTTGAATGGCAAAGCTGAACGCCCTTCGTGCGCTTTCCGCCGACAAGTCCGTACCATTCGGGGTGAGCTTCAAAGTACTTCTGGGGATTGATGTAATATTTGTTCCCCAAGGAATGGCCGCCGCCCATCTGAGCGTCGCGCTTACCGCCGATTTTCTTGTACTCGCGGCTGACGCGAAGCTTAACCGCCCACGCGGGACCGACATTGCGGTCAAGCGCGATGGAGCCGGGGAAGCGCTGCTCAAAAGGCGGCGCGTAACTGTACGAAAGATCCGACGGCACAGAGAGCGTAGTTTTGGAGGGAATCTTGTCGCTCTTAGGATCGACACCGAAGAACCTTACGCCCCAGCGCTCAAGAAGTTCATAAACGGCGTTTATCGCCCCGCGGCGGCCTTCGCCGTAAAGTTCAAGAGTGGAGCCGTTAGAGGTAACCTTAAGACCGATTTCATCACGCTTAAGCCCCTTTCGCTCATTGGAAATGAGAATGGTCGAAGCGGCGACCTCATTCGTCGCAAGAATCTTAAGTTCGACCCCGCTCATCGCCTTAACGTATTTCTGAAGCTCCTTGGCGGCGAACTTCGTACCGCCCGAGTTATCCCCTAATCGGATGGCCGCTTTGGCGTTTGAGTTTTCGACGACAACAAAATCGGCGGCATACGCCGGCGCGATCATAACGCATAGCGAAACAAGAGCGCACAGCGTTCTTTTAAGGCGACTCATTGAATATTTCCTTTCATTTGATATTTTCCTTCTTTATTTCAACATATCTCAAAAACGCAATCCCCGCAAAATGAGTCTTGCATTTTCTGCACTAATTATAGCATCATAATATCGAAAAGGTCAAGATTTCATTATGTCATTTTACGCAACAATTTTTGTGTCAAAAACTGACACATGGAATGCCCATACAGCCCAATTATATGGAGAGCCGCAAAAAAACGGAACAAAACATCAATTAATCCGATGCCTTATTCCGATTTATGCGATTTAGTCCCGTCGTTATCAGATGAAGAACAGTACAAGCCTTCACCCGGACCTTCAACAGCAGCAACAAGCAGCCCGTGGAATGTACGCATTGAAGATCCATTAAATCTTTCACGGCTTGACGCATCTCCGTTGCAAAGCGAGATTAAGCGCGTACCCTGTCGAGTCGTGAATGATAACGCGCGATCTGAATTCGGACAAAGCTCTCCGTTTTTATCTTTAAGAGCAAATGTGATGAACGTCAAACGGCCGAACTTCCGCTCCTGACGCTCAATACGAACAGGTTTAGACGCCGTTCTCACAACGTCCTCTGCCCAATCACGACCGGCCTTCCAGGTTTTAACGCGGAGTTCTCCCGGCTCATATCGCACATCATCCCAGATAAAGCGGTATTCATACCGACCGCGCTTCTTGCGCCCCTTAGATACCCCGTTGACAAAAAGTTCCGCCTCGTCACCGCTTGTATACACATGCACCGGGGTAACTTCACCCTCTCGGCCGGGCCAAGTCCAATGAGGAAGAATATGAGCCGACGGGACATTATTTCTCCAATGGGATTTATATAGCCAATAACGGTCTTTAGGAATACCCGCGAGATCGAAAATTCCGAAATATGAACTGCGGCCTCCCGACTGCGCACATGGATCAGGCTCACCCAAATAATCAAACCCGGTCCAGACAAATTCACCGTAAACCTGAGGATTGCGCTCCTGATGTTCGAACTCAATATCCGGCGGATAGTCGTTGGGATGAGGCCCCCAAAGATCATAACCGCTCATCTGAGCTCCGACAACCATGTTTGTGCGACACTCGTTACGGCGATGAATCAAGTCATTTTCGCCTTTAATCGGCGAGGCCACTACCGGAAAGAAATATTCACCCCTGCTGGATACGGTTGACGATGTTTCTGTTCCGACAAGACCCACCGTTGGATTGCGTCTTAAAAACTCGGCGTATTTAAAAGGGAGATAATTAGCCCCGAACGCATCTACGCTGTTCTGACAGCCGTTCCACATCGGCTTTTGTCTAAAACAGCCGAAAGTTACAGGCCGCGTCGGATCATTCACCTTTATAATCGCCATCAACTCCTTCGCTATTCGAATCGCTTTTGATGGATCGTTATCTTTATGTTCGACAAGCTCATTGCCGATAGACCACATGACTACCGACGGATGACTGCGGTCGCGGCAAATGAAATCTGTCAAATCCCGCTTATGCCAGGCTTTAAAAAACCGCGCGTAATCACCCTTCCAACCCTCCCACATGTCAAAGGCTTCATCCATCACCATGATCCCCATCTCGTCGCACAGGTCAAGAAGCGCCTCAGCCGGAGGATTGTGCGATGTACGGATTGCATCACACCCCATCTCTTTAAGAAGCGCAAGTTGACGCCTCGCGAAATCGCGGTCGAACGCGGCCCCTACGGGGCCCAAGTCGTGATGCATGCAAACGCCGCGCATTTGCCGGTGGACGCCGTTTAAAAAGAAACCCTTTTGAGGATCGAAGACCGCCGTTCGGATACCATAGCGAAAACGCTCACCGAAAAGTTCAATCTCGTAAAGATACGGATTTTCAGGAGACCAAAGCGAGGGGTTGTCTACGGTAAAAGTAAAATTGGACGTGCCACCTCTCCACTCGAAAGTAACGGCGACAGTTGCCGCATTTTCCGAAGCCTCAAGCGTACGGATAAAAAGCGTATTCGGTTTCACATGATCTTGAGGGCAGACTCGCACGGTCACATCGCGAAAGATACCAGAGCCGGGATACCACCTTGACGACTCAGGAAAATTCTCGGCTTCGACTTCAAGGATATTACCGGAATCCATCAACGACTCTGTAATATCGATCGTCTCGCTCGCATATCCAAAAGGTCTTCCGCCGACAACCTTTCCGTTTAGTTTCACGACGCTTCGGCACTGAACACCGTCTAAGGTCAAATATGTGCGCCCTCCTTCCGGGGGAGTAAAGCCGTCAAGCGCACGGCGATAACAGCCCTTGCCGACATAAGGCAAATCACCCTGAGCCGGACAGATGCCTGCTTTAAGAAAGCCCCTCTCCACACCCCAGTCGTGTGGAACTTTAACATTACGCCAATCAGCCTCTTCTTCCAAACGAAACTTCCAGCCGTCAGACAATACCTCAGTGCGAACGATCTCATCCGCAAAAAGCGTATAGACGAATATAAAACTCAAAAATAATATGAGATTTTTCATTTCTAATTTCCTCCCGCAAAACGCAGAGTCTTGACATTCTCTAAAACCAAAGCTTCCACTCTATATTCATTATCATCAAGACGCAACGCGACGCCTGACTTGAGATACAACGAACCTGAAAGATAGACACCAGGAGGGAAATACACCGCTCCGCCTGCATCGATCGCCCGCTGGATCGCCGCCGTGTCGTCGGTTATACCGTCACCGACAGCGCCGAAATCTTTAACATTAGATGCATAAACGCAATGAAACATCATTACTAATGCACTTAATATAAAAATCTTCATAATTCTTCGCTCCTTATCTGATAGAGATGTAAAATCCTTTATTGTGAGGAATTTCAACGAGCCACTGATTGGCCGGTGTGGCTGTAGTAAGACCGATAGGCTTAATATCGGTTCTCGTCCATTTTGCCTTTTGAGCATCAGTCAAATCATTCCAGCGTTTACAAACGCTCTTCCAACCGGCATCATAAGGATTTATATAAATAACAACACTATAATTAGAAATACCGATACTGTTGCGCGCTTCCCAAACACGACTGCCGAATGTAGGATATTTCGGCATCCACAATTCTTTTACAGGTGTACCCATAAAAGAATAATTGCCAAAAGAATTCAATCCTTCCGGCTCCAACTTTCCCGAAAGCTTTAATGTATTGAGATTTACACATTCGCGAAAAACATTAGCACCAATTGCCGATTGCGTAATCTCTCCATTAAAGATAATATTTCTCGCTCCGCAACCGAAAAACGCACTGCTACCTATTGTCGTAATCGTCTTTGCATTAAAAATAAGATCGCATTTTAATTTAGAAGTACTTTTGAAAGCCTCCACACCGATACTCGAAACATTTGTACCAATTACAATATTCGTTAAATTCGCACAATCTCTAAAGCAATACTCCGGTATTGCCGTCATCGCATTAGGCAAAATGACATCTATGATTTGCGTTTTGCCTTTGAAATGAGACGACATCATCTTATTGATTTTATATTCTTTAGACGTATCGCTCACCAACCTGATCGGAGTATTCAAATTCAGTACACTCGTAGAACCATCCGCATTTTTACCGAGCTGCGACCACCTTACATTACCAGCCGCGGTACTTAACTGTAAAAAACCTTCGCCATTGGCGGCAACATAAATTTTCCAAGGTATCGCGCCTTCCTCTTTCACGACCTCTGTAATCGTCTTGTTGCCGTCATACACCCAATCACCGTAAAGCTCAAATGACATTACTGTCGACAATACTAACATTGCGAGGACAGCATGAAACATTTTTATATGTTTCATAAATGTACCCCCCCCCCCCCCCTGCTAAAACCTTCAAATAAGCGCGTTTTGTTACAGTTGACATAAGTATCTCCTTGGTTTAAGTATTAGTTAAATTTCCTTCGTTGATATTAGCATATCAAAAAGCCAAAACCCTGTCAAAAAAAGCCATGTCATTTTCCGTGAAAGTTGTACAATTAAATGAGTCAAATCGGAAAGGCAAGTTGTCGAGGTGGCGAAAGGATGCTCAGAAGAAAAGAGACAAGGAACGAAAGAAGAAGGAAAAACGAAGGAAGGAACGCCCCCATGGGGGCGTCGCGCGAAAAAACAACAAAGGCGTCGCAATTTGTAGTA
>JAFXEU010000109.1 GCA_017520845.1 Kiritimatiellia bacterium
GCCGCACCGACTCTCGACCGAGTTCGCGGCGCGGTCTCGGTCAGATATCGCTCGTCGGACAAGGCATCAGCACAATATCTCTTTGATGTGCTTACGCTTGATCGCCGTATAGACATCTGCCCCGGGAAAAAATTGGGTGATATGGAACACCTGGATGTCTATGTCGTTACGGACGAGGTTAAGAAAGGCGATGTCGCCCAAATGGAGTATTTCATCTCAAGAGGCGGCAGAGTCGTGATTGTTGCCGACACTGAAGCTGAGCGGCAAGCCGCGAAGAAAGTAAAAGACGCTCTTATGCTGGATTCGTATGACGCTGTTGTAGATGCGATATTGAAGTGACGCTATGATGATATTCTTCTTACATTGAGATTAGAAACAACCTAAACAACTGGTAAAAACAACTTTGAAGAGGTGCGCGGGCAACTCGCCCGCGCTTTTCTATCTCCTACATATCGTAGTCGACGGATTTTTGATATAATTGTGCCAATACATGAAAAATGCCGATTTATTGTAATAAGCAGTGTTAAAAATCTAAAACGGTTTAAAAATGACAGATTTTTCGAAACTTCTCAACCCAGAGCAGTGCGCCGCCGCGACAACGGGCGATGGCCCCATGCTCGTTCTGGCCGCCGCCGGAACGGGTAAAACCCGCACGCTCGTCCACCGCGTCGCGTATCTGATCGAAAAGGGGGTACCCGCCGAAAGAATCCTTCTTCTGACGTTCACGAACAAGGCGGCGAAGGAAATGCTCGAGCGGGCGAGGCAGGTTGTAGGTCCGTCGGTTGAAACGATCTGGAGCGGAACCTTTCATTCGATATGCGCGAAGTTTTTACGGCGATACGCCTCCCTCATCGGCTATCAGCCGGGCTTTCAGATTCTCGACGAGGACGATCAGAAAAAACTCGTCGGCGATATAATAAAGAAGGTCGCCAAGGATCCCAAGGATTTCATTAAAAAGGAGATTGTCGCGAAGATGATTTCCGAGGCCGCGAACGAGCAGAAGCCGATTCAGTTTATCGCGTCGCGCTATCTCACAAAAGTCGCCGGTGTCGTCCCTGAAGAGATTCAGATGGTCGCCGATAAATACAAGGCGCGCAAGCTTGAATTGGGAGCGATGGACTTCGACGATCTTCTGGTTAACGGACTCAGGCTTCTAAAGGAAAAAGATTCCGTCAGGGAATTTCTGCAGGAGCATTTTCTCTACGTGCTCGTCGACGAATATCAGGATACGAACGGTATTCAGGCCGAGTTTACCGACATTATCGCCGCGAAACACCGTAACATCATGGCCGTTGGCGACGACTTTCAGTGCATTTACACCTGGCGCGGAGCGCAGATTGAAAACATCATGGAGTTTCCGAAGCGCTGGGAGGGCTGCAGTGTTGTTAAGCTCGAGCGCAACTATCGCTCTCAGTCGGGCGTTCTCGATGTCGCCAATACGGTGATGAAAGACGTCCCCGCGCAGTTTCAGAAGGTCTTAAAGCCTGTACGGACGGCGTCGTACGCGAAGCCGACTCTTTGTAAGGGCGGCGACAGCAAGTCTCAGGCGCAGGAGATTCTTCGCCTCGTAAGACAGGCGAAGGAGGCGGGCTACGGTTACAGCGACATGGCGGTTCTTTACCGCAGCCACTTTCAGTCGATCGACGTTCAGATGACTTTGGCGCGCATGAAGATTCCCTACCGCATCACTTCGGGAGTCGGCGTGTTCGAGCAGATTCACGTTAAGGATACTCTCGCCTATCTGCGGCTTCTGGTCAATCCGATGGATGAACTTTCGTTCCTGCGTTTTGTTTCGCTCCTCCCTGGAGTCGGTGAGGCGACGGCGCGGAAATACTGGGATAAGCTCGGGAGGCAGTTCGATCCCAAGCGACGCGAAGATCGCGATGCATTGGGCGGACTTCTCGGCGCCAAGGCGAAGAGCGTCTGGTCGCCTCTTGTAAAAGCGATGGAGAGCGCGGAGGAACATCTTAAAGAGCAGGCGGTGGGCGAGCTTGTTGATGATTTCATCGACTTTTTCTATGAGGATTACTTGAGAGAGGAATGGGAAGAGGCTGATGCCGAAGATCGTCTTCAAGACGTAAAAGAGTTGGCTGTTCAGATAGCCGATTCCCCCGATGGGCTTGAAGGGTTCCTGTCTGACGTGGCGCTTATGACGAATCTCGATGCCAGGAAGAATAACATTTCGGCAGATAGAGTTACGCTCTCGACGATCCATCAGGCCAAGGGTATGGAGTGGCCTGTTGTTATGGTGCCGTGGTGCAGCGAGGGGTTGTTCCCTTCGGCGAAAGCGGCCGAGGAAGGGCGTCTCGACGAGGAGCGTCGTCTTTTCTATGTTGTGGTGACGCGCGCGAAAGATGAGCTTTACATGTTCTCGCCCGCGATGCGTAAGTCGGCCGACGGCGGAATGTTCCCCGTCGAGCCGTCTGTATTTGTGAAGGGGATACCAGACAATCTGGTAAATTTGCGCCGTTTGATGTTTACGCCCGATCCGTTTACGCAACGCCCTGGCGGATGGGGACAGTCCCCTCGCGGCGGATACGGAGGTGGATACGGCGGCGGCTACGGCGCGGGACGCGCGGGTTACGGCGCCGACCGTCCCCATTACACTTACGGCCAATGGGGACAGTCCCCCCGCGGCGGCGGAGGAGGAAAGTCGGGCTCGGGCGGCGGTTATATAACTAAAACTACATGGAGACGTTAAGGCTTCGCCGTGTTTAAATTTAAAACATGAAATGATATAATCAATTTTGACGGGATTCAGTTTAAAATCAGACGGAGGTAATGAAGTTATGAATAAGAAAAAGCTCGGTTCGTTATTTTTTGCGTTGTCCGCTTCGTTCGCGTGGGGAGCTGAAACGGTTGATCTCGCCGGAGAGTGGCGTCTTGAGCCGGTAGGCGAGAGCTCTGTTCCGCCGTGCGCGGCAACAGTTCCGGGCGACGTATATTCCGCGCTTTATGCCGCCAAGCAGATTCCTGATCCTTATTGGGGCTGCAATGAGACGAATGTGCAGTGGGTCGCTAAAATGGATTGGACATTTTCGCGTTCGTTCGAGATAGACGAGGATTTTCTTGCGAAAAAGCGCATTGTTCTTGAAATCGAAGATGCCGACACGTTCGCGGACATTTATTTGAACGGCGTTAAAATCGGTGCTCTTTCCAATCGCTTCGCCCGCTGGACGCTTGATGCGAAGAAGGCCCTGAAGGTCGGGCGCAACGAAATCCGCGCCGTTTTTAAAAGTTCCTGGCGCGAGGCCGACCTCCGTAGAGCCGCGCTCGGCCGCAAATTCTCAATGTCGAACGTTCCGTGGGCCAAAAACCAGGCTCTAATACGTAAGCCCGCCTGCCACGCAGGTTGGGACTGGGGTCCCGCTCAGATGACGACGGGATTCTGCGGACCTGTCAAACTTATCGCTCACGATACGGCGAAGATTGAATACGTTTACACCGCCCAGGAATTTAACGACGACTTTTCGCGCTGCGATCTGACCGTATTTGCGGATGTGACCGAGGCGGACGGAACGGAACATACGATTACCAACCGCATCGTCGTTGAGAATCCTCCGCTCTGGTGGCCGAACGGCGCGGGCGAGCAGAAGTTTTACGAGTATTCAGTCAAGATCGGCGATGAAATCATCAAGCGCAAGATCGGCCTTAGAAAGGTAGAGATCGTGACGAAGGGCGGCTCAATGGCGTTCAAGGTGAACGGGCGCGAACTTTTCATGAAGGGCGCGAACTGGATTCCCTGCGACGCGTTCGAGAACCGCCAGACGCTTGAGCGTTACCTCAATCTCCTTGAAAGCGCGGCGGTCGCCAACATGAATATGATCCGCCTTTGGGGCGGCGGCCAGTACGAGAAGGATGCGTTTTACGATCTCTGCGACGAGCTCGGCATTCTCGTCTGGCACGATCACATGTTCTCGTGCGCCGTTTATCCCGCCGACGAGGCGTTTCTCTCGGAAGTCGAAATGGAGCTTTCCCATCAGCTGCGCCGTCTCAGGGATCACGCGTCGATCGCGCTTTGGTGCGGCGACAACGAGTGCATCGGAGCTCTTAGATGGTTCAAGGAGGCGCGCAAGCTCGAGCCCGAGTATTACAAGGGTGCGCTGATCAAGCGTCATCAGCTTCAGGATAAGATGATCGCGAAATATGATCCCACGCGCATGTTCTGGCCGAGCTCGCCGTGCGCAGGTCCCGGCAGTTTCGCCGATAACTGGCAGAACGATGCCGAGGGCGATATGCACAACTGGCAAGTGTGGCACAAGAACCGTCCCTTCGACGCGTATTATTCCTACCGTCCGCGTTTCTGCAGCGAGTTCGGCTATCAGAGCTTTCCGTCGATGGAGGTCGCCGAGACGTTCGCCACGCGCGAGCAGATTCTTTCGCGCGCTCCCGAGTTCGAATGGCATCAGAAGAACGACGGCGGCAATGCGCGGATAAGAGAGACGATGCTCCGCTACTTCAATCCCCCGAAGGATGTCGAGGCTGAACTTCTCCTGTCCCAGTTCCAGCAGGGCATAGCCATCAAGATGGGTGTGGAAGGCTGGCGTGCGCAGCGTCCACGCTGCATGGGTACTCTCTACTGGCAGCTCAACGACAATTGGCCCGTCGCCTCGTGGAGTTCTCTCGAGTACGGCGGAAAGTGGAAGCCTCTGCATTATATGGCGAAGCGTTTCTTCGCTCCCGTCGCAGTCGTCGCCCAGCCCGAAATCAACAACGGCGAGGCCAACATAAAGAAGGGCGATATCTACGCGCTTAACGATACGGCAGAGACCTTAACGGGCGAGCTTTTAGTTGAATACTGGACGTATGACGGTAGGATAGTCTCGTCCGAAAAGAGCGCCGTGACGCTTTCTCCCGACAGTTCGACCCGTGTCGGTTCGTTTGCGCAGCCTGTCGATTCTGATGAGCCTGTCTTCCTTCATCTGACGCTTACGACTTCAAAGGGTGTCGGCAGGAACGACTGGCATTTCGGTTTTTACAAGGATATGCCGCTTGCGGACGCGAATGTGAGCGTTAAGCTCGACGGCAATAAACTTACTCTTTCGTCGGATAAGCCCGCCTTTTTCGTCTGGGCGAACGTCTATGGGAGGAAAGGAGAGTTTGACGACAACTCGTTTACGCTTCTACCCGGTCGTCCGAGAACGTTAGAGTGGAAGTTATCGTGGAAGTCGTTGTCGAAAGACGACGGTTGTATGCCCGCCGAGGCGTTGACGGTTTCGCACCTTAAAACATGCAGCCGGAAGTAGGCTTTTAACGATTAGTGATTAGGCGTTAGTCGCTAGTGACTACTCGCTGGTCGTTAGTGATTGACGCTTCCGACTGACACTAGGTGGAGACTTGTGTGCGCAAAATTTTTGTAGAAAAAATCACACAACGACATATTTTTATGGTATAATAAGCAGACATTTGACAAAGTGCAAATGGGTGAATTGTATACTGGAGAAATATGGCCACAGTAAAAAAACCGGCGAAAAAACAGTCGAAAAGCGTTTCTAAGGCAAATTCTGCGAAGAAAACGCCTAAAAAAAGAACGACCAAAACGGAAGAATCCGAGGAAGTCTTTGGGATTGACGATGATGTTCCCAACGATTTCAATTTTGAGGATAAGCCTTCTAAATCCGGTCGCCGTCGCAAAAAAGGCGACGAGTCCGAGTTGGATTCTCTCGACGATTCCGAGCTTGACGTCGATCAGCTCGACGCCGATAAATTTGCTGCCGAAGTTGAACAGAAGGAAGGCGGCGAAGAGTCCGCCGAGGGGGAGAGCGACGCCGATCTGGATGCCGCCGAGCCGCTGCCGAGTTTCGTCGGAGATGAAGACGAAACCGCTATCGACGCCGATGCCATTCTTCCTTCGATGGAGGGTATGTCGATTCTCCGTGAGACCGAACTCAACGACGTGATCAATGACGTTAAACACCGCAGCGAGGCGAACGGCGGTTATATCACGTACGAAGAGTTGAATCAGATTCTTCCGTCCAATATCGTCGACGCCATCCAGTCCGACAGATATCTTAAAATTCTCGAGGCGCTCGGAGTTCAGGTTCTGCGCGAGGAAGACGTGAAGAAATTCGTCGACGCTAAGGATCAGAAATCGGCGAAAGCCCATCCTTCCGAAATAATCGAGGATCCCATCCGTATGTATCTGCATCAGATGGGTCAGGTTCAGCTTCTTTCGCGCGACGAGGAGGTTTCGATCTGTCAGACGATCGAGGACGCCGAGGTTAAGACGCGCGAAATGTTCAACCGGTTCCTCTTTACGCCTCCGATGTACATGGGGCTTCTCGATAAGCTGGAGGGTCAGAGCGAGCGATTCGACAGAATCGTAACGGACAGCTTCGAAGAGAAGCGTAACGATTACATGGAGCTGATTCCCGGCTTCCGAAAGCAGATCAAGGATGTCGACAAGCGCCTTCACGATGCGAGCGCGAAATATCTGGCGATCATCGCCAGATCCGACACCTCGGCCGCCCAGCTCCGCGGAGCGGAGAAGACGCTCTTCAACGCCCGTGCGGCCCTGAAGCAGACATTCTTCGATCTGAATTTCAAGCAGAAGGTTCTTGAGACGTTGTGCGCGGAAGCCGACGAGAGGTATTATCTTCCCTACCGTCAGCTCGTCTCAAAACTTTCCACAGCCCAGAAGTCCAAGGCGTCTAAGAAGCGCGACAACGAAATCGCGGCCATCCGCGAGAAGATGTCGTCGTACGAAGCTCTTTTCGGAATGCCTCCGGATGAATTTCTGACGACGTTCGGCGAACTGCGCAAGGTCCTTAAATCCGGCCAGGTCGCCAGAACGAAGATGGTAGAGGCGAATTTACGTCTCGTGATATCCATCGTCAAGAAATACATGAACAGAGGCCTTTCGTTCCTCGACCTGATTCAGGAGGGCAACACCGGCCTCATGAAGGCGGTCGAGAAGTTCGAGTACAAGCGCGGCTACAAATTCTCCACGTACGCGACGTGGTGGATCCGTCAGGCCGCGACCCGCGCCATCGCAGACCAGGCGCGCACGATACGCATTCCGGTGCACATGATCGAAACGATCAACAAACTGATGCGTGTCCAGAAGAAACTTATCCAGAGGTTGGGTCGCGAACCTACCGAGGCCGAACTTTCGGCCGAGATGGGTATACCTCCGGCACAGGTCAGAACCGTAAAACGCATGGCTCAGCAGCCGATTTCGCTTCAGTCGAAGGTCGGCGACAACGATGACGCGCATTACGGCGACTTCATTCCCGACGTGACGAGCGAAAATCCTTTCGAGGTTACAGAGGGGCACCTGCTGAAGGAAAGGCTGCGTGACATTCTTGAGACGCTCACCGACCGCGAGCGCCAGGTTGTCGATTTTCGTTTCGGCCTTACCGACGGCTACAGCCGTACGTTGGAGGAGGTCGGCCGCCTCTTCAACGTCACGCGCGAACGTATTCGCCAGATCGAGGCGAAAGCATTAAGGAAACTGCGTCACCCCAGCCGTATGAAGTCGCTCGGGGATTTCCGCAGCATGTAAGATAAAGGCGGCCAAAAAAGAAAAAGAAGAAGAAAGAAAGGTAAAATAAAATGGATAAAATCATCCAGTTGTTCAAGGGCGACAGTCTTGTTCCCACGCTGATTGTCGTGATCGCTGCGTTTGTCGCAGGTCTCATTGTAGAGATGCTTCTCTGCAGACTCTGCTCATCATCACGGAAACCTAAGGCTCAAGGCGCGAAAAAGAACGTAAGAGGCGATTTCCAGAAGTTTGAAAAGCGTCACCCCGCTCCCGCCGACGGTTCGATCGAGATTTATGTCGGCAACTTGAGCTACGATCTTACCGAGGATGTCCTTCGTAAGGAATTTGAAGCTTACGGAAAGGTCAACTCCGCCAGAATCATCACGAACCGTTTCAACAACAGGTCGAAGGGCTTCGGTTTCGTCCACATGCCCAATAAGGCCGAGGCGGACGCCGCGGTCAAGGCTTTGAGCGACAAGGAGATTCTCGGCCGCAAGCTCAAATGCAACGAAGCTAAAAACGTAATCTAAAAAAGAGGTGTTGTCATGCCTATGCCCGTCGCGGTCGTCTTTCTTGCAGAAGGCTTTGAAGATATCGAAGCGGTGACTGTCATCGACGTTCTGCGTCGCGGCGGGGTTGCTGTGACAACCGTTTCTGTCGGCGGCTCTCTCGGCGTTAAAAGCGCCCACGGTATCGAGATGCGCGCCGACAGACTTTTGGAAAATCTCGGAGAAGGCGTATGGGACGCGGTTATTCTGCCCGGCGGAATGCCCGGAACCGAGAACCTCTCCAAATCCCCCGGCGTGATTGAAATTCTGAAGCGCCACGCCGAAGCTGGGCGTCTTATCTGTGCCATCTGTGCCGCGCCCACGATTCTTTCGTCTGCGGGTATCCTGCCTTCGGGTACGCACGTGACATGTTATCCGTCATGCGCGGTCGATCTCGATCGTCCTTCCGCCAATGTTCCCGTCGTGGTCGACGGTAATTTCATAACCGGTCAGGCGCCGGGTTCGGCGATGCTTTTTTCGTTGGTTGTTCTCCAGTCTCTTATCGGCGAGGAAGTCGCGTCTAAAATCGCCCGTGGAATGGTAACGAACGTTCTCGATCTCTGAGTTTCTTTAATATTTGGAAAAGGCGTTGCGTTTTGGTATAATATTACCATTAAGACGAAAGGAACGCCAAGATGCCTAAACTGTTAGACGATGTATATTTAAAGCCGTTTGAAAATGCGATACGCGGAAGAGCGGAAAACGCATTCAGAAGGGCACGAGAGCTGACATGCGGCAAATCTCTTTCGGAATGGGCGAGCGCACATAATTTTTACGGACTTCACCGCACCAAGAATGGTTGGGTTTTTCGCGAGTGGGCTCCTAACGCTACCTCGATGTGGCTCGTCGGTGATTTTTCCGGGTGGAAAATAAACCCCGATTTCGAGCTTTTCCGTATTCCCGGAACGGATACATGGGGGCGTGAATTTTCTGAAGACGCGATAAAAGACGGCGACAACTACCGCCTCGAAATGCGCTGGGAGGGCGGACACGGCGAGCGCATTCCCGCATACGCCCGTTATGTCGTCCAGGATCCGCAGACGAAGCTTTACTCGGCCCGCGTTTACGAGCCCGCTAAAAAATACGTGTGGAAGAACCCGGCTCCCGCGAAGCGCCCGGGTTTCAGGCCGTTTATTTACGAGGCCCATGTCGGG
The DNA here is from genome assembly GCA_017520845.1 of Kiritimatiellia bacterium. GTDB lineage: Bacteria > Verrucomicrobiota > Kiritimatiellia > RFP12 > UBA1067 > UBA1067. The sequence continues at coordinate 9,186 of JAFXEU010000109.1, forward strand.
ATGGCGAGCGAAGAAGGCAAGGTGGCAACATACACCGAATTCCGCGACAATATTCTTCCTCGCATCAAGAAGGCCGGATACAACGTCGTTCAGCTTATGGCGATAATGGAGCATCCGTACTACGGCAGCTTCGGATATCATGTAAGTTCCTTCTTCGCCGCGTCATCGCGTTTCGGCACGCCCGATGAGCTTAAGTCTCTTATCGATACCGCGCACGGGATGGGTCTTAGGGTGATTATGGATATCGTCCATTCCCATTCGGTTAAGAACGAGCGCGACGGTCTTAGCCGCTTCGACGGAACGGAATGGCAGTATTTCCATTCCGGCGCCAAGGGCTGGCACAGGGCGTGGGACAGCCGTTGCTTTGATTACGGTAAGACGAACGTCATTCATTTCCTTCTTTCAAACTGCAAGTTCTGGCTCGAAGAATATCATTTCGACGGTTACCGCTTCGACGGCGTCACCTCGATGCTCTTCTGGGATCACGGGCTCGGAGATTCGTTCACGAATTACGGGATGTATTTCAACGGTTCGATGGACGACGACGCGTGGTGCTATCTCCAGCTCGCGAACCGCGTCATCCATGAGGTTAATCCCGACGCCATCACGATAGCCGAGGACGTTTCCGGAATGCCGGGGTGCGCGTCTCCCGTCAAGGATTTCGGAATGGGCTTCGACTACCGCATGGCGATGGGCGTTCCGGATTTCTGGTTCCGTCTCGCCGAGAAGGTCCGTGACGACGATTGGCCGATGGGCGGAATCTACTACGAGCTTACAAACAAGCGCGCCGAGGAGAAGGTCGTCAGTTACGTCGAGTCCCACGATCAGGCTCTCGTCGGCGGAAAGACGTTCTTCTTCCAGCTCGCCGACGCCGCGATCTACTGGGGTATGGCGAAAGATCAGCACGGGCTCGAGGTCGAGCGCGCGATCGCGCTTCACAAAATGGCGCGCCTCGCGACGGCGGCGCTGAGCGGAGGGGCGTATCTCAATTTCATGGGCAACGAGTTCGGCCATCCCGAATGGATTGATTTCCCGCGCGCCGAGAACGGCTGGGATTATTCCCACGCCCGCCGCCAGTGGTCGCTTCGGGACGATCCGGGGCTCAGGTTCAAGCCGCTCGCCGACTTTGATGAGATGATGATTTCCGCTCTCGCGGCTGACCGCAAACGCTCGCGGCCCATTCATCTTCTCTCGAACGAGCCGGACAAGGTTCTCGCTTTCATTCGCGGAGATCTGATGTTCGTCTTCAATTTCCATCCGTCGAATTCGTATACGGATTACGGCGTTATCGTGCCGCCCGCGACGAAGTGGAAACATTACTTCGATTCCGACGAGGAACGCTTCGGCGGCCAGGGGCGTATCGCCGCGGGGCAGGATTATGAGCCGCAGCTGGTTGAAGATAAATCCGAACTTGTTCAGCAGGTTAAGCTTTATCTTCCCGCGCGTACGGTTACAGTTTTAAAGCACAATAAAAAATAATTAAGGAGTAGATATAAAATGAAAAAGTTGTTGTTGGGTCTGATACTTGCAGCCTTTGCCGGATGTTCTTCTTTTGAATATGCTAAAAATTTTGAATATGCCAAAAAATCTGATGATTCGTTTGTGATTGCCTCTTACAACATTCGCTGTCCGTACGATAAAGGTGATAACAATTGGCAACTTCGCATTCCTCGCCTCGTGGAGGTGATTGAAAAATATGAGATGGATATCTTCGGCGTTCAGGAAGCCGTTAAATATATGGCCGATACGCTTCAGGCTGAATTGGATGGTTTTCGCCGAATCGGCTGCGGCCGCGAACTGGCTACCGACGGCGAGAGCAATTTCATCTTTTATAACGAGAAACGTTTCGAGTGTCTTGATTACGGAACGTTCTGGCTTTCGAATACGCCGCTCGTTTCCGGGAGCCGTTACAAGGGAGCCGGTTGTCCGAGAACCTGCACCTGGGGCCGCTTTAAAGATCTGAAGACAGGCAAGGTCTTTACTTACTATAACACTCATTTGGATCACATCTCGTCCAAGGCTCGTCTGGACGGTGCTAAAGTCTTGTTCGATAACGGCCTTAAAGAATCTCTCGCCCGAGGAGAGACGGTGTTTCTTACCGGCGATATGAACGAGACTTTGTCTAAAGTTGCGGATGCCAAGAGCTTAACCAAAATAAACGGTCCTCGCTTGGCTGACGCTTCTAAGAAGGGCAATACGCCGGATGTCAATCCCATCGCGTTTTTCGAGTCGATACTTAAGGACTCTTACGCGACGAGTGAGACTGCCCATGAAGGTACGAGCGAGACTTTCCACGGATATAAGCCTGTTAACAAATGCCGCATCGATTATGTGTATACCTCGAAAGGCGTCAGGGTCTTATCCCATCTGACGGCCAATGATAGACCTCGAGGCAAATATCCGAGCGATCATGATGCCGTAATCGCCGTTGTTGAAATCCCCTGACCGGGCGTTTCGGATGGATGCGATAATAGATGAGTGGCAGCGCGATACGGATTTAGTGTCGCCTGAGATTTATCGCGAATATCTCCGTGACGGCGATACCCGCTCGCTCGTTTCTCTTGAAAAACTGGAGTCCGGGTTTGAACGCGTCATTCGCGAAATCGCGGAAACCGATATTGTAGACGCTCCCGCTGTGTGGAGCGTCTACAATATGGGCTATGTCGTTAAAACGCGCGAGTCGCTTTTTTCGATTGATCTGGTGCATCGTCGTGCAGTGGAGCTCGCCGACAAACTTGATTTTGCGCTGATAACCCATAACCACGGCGATCACTGCAGTTCAGAACTTTACAGCGCGCTCAACAAGGCCGGTAAAACCGTAATATCGAATTTTCTCGATAATTACGGAGCGACCGGGAAAGGGGCTAAAAATCCCGTAGGGGGCGGTTTTGTCGTCGGCGAGAAGATTTTCAAAATAAAGGATGTTGAAATTTCGACTTCTCTTGTCGATCACAATAAATATCTTTTGGATTTTACGACGGCGTTCGAGATTCGCGTCGGAAATTGGAAGCTCTATCATTCCGGTGACTGCGGTATAGCGGACAAACTGAAAACCAGGTGGGGTCGCCCCGATGTCTGGACGTTCTTTCCGGGCTGCGGAATCAATGTCGCCGACGCCGTTAAAAAGATAAATCCCCGTAAACTTGTGTTCGGTCACATGTGGGAGTTGAATCATCTGTCGGGGCGGTTGAACGCGCGCTTGATAAAAAGCGCCATAGAAAAAGCTAAGAGTGTAAACGCGAATGTCCATTTGGCCTTTTGGGGCGACAGAGTGGACGTCTGAAATCCATCCGGGAAGGGGCGTTGAAATGAATTGGTCGGAGCGGAGGGATTTGAACCCTCGACCTTTTGCTCCCGAAGCAAACGCGCTACCAGACTGCGCTACGCTCCGACATGAACACGTCTTAATCAAGACGCTTAGGGATGCAAAACGAAAGATAGTATACTATTTTTCTTTTGTATAGTCAATGCCCTTGACAAAATAACGGAAGATTAGATATACTATGCTTTCCAGCTTTTCGTGGAGAAGTTTCTTACCACAAGGAAAGCGGAATAAAAAAGGAAAAAACAATGGAAGCATACGCAGTACTCGAATCCGGCGGCAAGCAGACGCTTGTCAAGGTCGGTGACAAGATCGAGATTGAAAAGCTCTCGGTCGAAGTTGGCCAGGAAGCGGTCCTGGATACCGTTTGCGCCGTCAGCGACGGCACGACGCTCAAGGTCGGCGCCCCCTACGTTGAGGGAGCCAAGGTTACTCTCGTCATCGACGGGCTTAAGCGCGGCAAGAAGGTTTTGAACTTCAAGGCCAAGCGCCGTAAAGGTTATCGTCGTCTCGTCGGTCATCGTCAGTCGATCACCGTCGCCACCGTCAAGGCTATCGCGTAAGGGAGGTAATTCAATATGGCTAGCTCCGCATCTGCACGTAACGGCCGCGACTCCAACCCGAAGTATCTCGGCGTTAAGGCTTACGACGGCCAGACTCTCAAGGCCGGCTCCATCATCGTCCGCCAGCGCGGCACGAAGATCCACCCCGGCAAGAACGTCGGTCAGGGTCGTGACTTCACCCTCTTCGCCCTCAAGGACGGCAAGGTGAAATTCGTTAAGGACGGCAAGGTCGTCACGATCGTTGAAGCCTGATTAAAAAGGTTTAAGCGAAGTAAGAAGCCGCTCCGAAAACGGGGCGGTTTTTTTTATGGTATAATATAGGCGATGAAAGCTAAAACATTTATTGATCAGGTTGTTGTTCAGGTTCGCTCCGGTCGCGGCGGAGACGGCTCAATGTCGTTTCGCCGCGAGGCGCTCGTCGAATTCGGCGGCCCGGACGGCGGTGACGGCGGTCGCGGCGGTGATGTCGTATTCAAGGCGAGCGAACATGTAAACTCGCTTCTTTCGCTCTACTACGATCCTAAGTGCATCGCTCAGGACGGTGGTCCCGGCCAAGGTCAGAAAATGTTCGGCAAGCGCGGCAAGGACCTCGTCGTAAACGTTCCGCTCGGGACTGAGGTATATGATGAAGATACCGGGCTTATGGTCGCCGACATCACCGAGGTCGGCCAGAAGGTTGTCGTCGCAAAGGGCGGCGCGGGAGGCTTCGGCAACGTCCACTTTAAGTCGTCCGTCAATCAGGCTCCTACCGAGCATACTCCGGGCGGAGAGCCTGAAGAGCGCCGTTTGAGGCTCGAGCTAAAGACGATCGCGGACGCGGGCTTTCTCGGTTTCCCTAACGCGGGCAAGAGCTCTCTCTTAACGGTTCTTTCGTCGGCGACGCCTAAGATCGCGAGCTATCCGTTCACGACTTTGAATCCTATCGTCGGAACTCTCGTGTACGACGATTGGGCGAAGGTTACCCTTGCGGACGTTCCCGGTATCATCGAAGGCGCGGCGAAAGGCGTCGGATTGGGCCTTGCGTTCCTCAAGCATCTCGAGCGCTCCAAGGTTCTCGTTTACATTATCGACATGGCGGGAACGGACAACCGCGAGCCGTGGAAGGATTACGAAGTTTTGAAGAAGGAAATCGACGAGTATTCGGCAGAGCTCGCTTCGCGTCCGTATCTCGTCGTGGCGAATAAAATGGACGTCGAGTGCTCGAAAGAGAATCTCGAGCGCTTCATCAAGGAAACCGGCATCGAGCCTATCGCGATTTCGTGTGATTCACGCGAGGGTATCGAGGAGTTTAAGTCGGCATTGCGCGATATCGTAAAGCCGAAATCGAAGTTCCATCATACCCACGAGGATCACGGGCTCGATCTTTCCCAGATGCCCGATACGACCGGCGACGAGATTCCCGCCGAGGCGCTTAAGTTCGCGACTTTCTTAAAACTTGAAAAGCCTAAGGCAAAGAGTCATCCGAGCCGCGGCAACATCCATCAGTAACCGGGGGAGAGTCAAGATGAAGAAGTGGAACGTGGCGAGCGTTCGCGCCGCCAAGGGGGTTCAGAAACTCGGTTGCTGCACGGCTTACGACGCCTGTTTCGCGCGTCTCGCCGACGAGTCGGGCGTGCCGATTATTCTTGTAGGCGATTCGATGGGTATGACGGTTCTCGGTTACGGGACGACTCTCCCCGTAAAGATGGAGGAAACTCTTTCTGCGACAGCGGCCGTCGCCCGCGCCGCGAAAAACGCGATGGTCGTCGCTGATCTTCCTTTCGGCAGCTACCAGTGCGGCGATGATATCGCGATGAAAAACGCCGTCGACTGCATAAAGGCGGGCGCGGACGCCGTAAAGCTTGAAGGCGGCGCGAGAGTTTCGAATCTCATAAAGCGCATGACCGAGGCGGGCATTCCTGTTCTCGCCCATGTCGGAATGACGCCGCAGAGCGTCAACGAATACGGTGGATTTAAAAAACAGGGTAAGACCGCCGCCGCCGCCCATCAGATACTCGTCGACGCCGAGAAGGTTGAAGCCGCGGGAGCGTTCGCCGTGACGCTCGAGTGCATTCCTTCGGAACTCGCGGCGGAAATTACGGGTAAACTTTCAATTCCGACGATCGGCATCGGCGCGGGGCCGGACTGCGACGCGCAGTGGCTCGTCATGCACGATCTTCTCGGGCTTAACGAATCGGCTCCGTCGTTTGTCAAGCGTTACGCCGATCTGGCTGGCGAGGTCCGCCGCGCGTTTTCGGCGTACGTCGAAGAAGTCGCCTCTGGTCAGTTTCCGTCATGAAAGTCCTCCTTCATACCTGCTGCGGTCCGTGCGCATCGGCATGCGTGCCGAGGTTGAAGGACGGCGGGCATGAAGTGACGATGTTCTATTCGAATTCGAATATCGATACGCGCGAAGAGTTCGATAAGCGGGCGGTCGAGGCGAAAAAGCTCGCCGAGGCCGATTCCGTCGAAATCGCATTTGACGATTACGACCACGATCGTTGGCTGAAGGAAGTCGCCGAGGGTTATGAAACCGAGCCGGAGAAGGGTAGGCGCTGCGAGCGCTGCTTCAGGTTCAATCTTGAACGCGCCGCGCGTTATGCCGCCGAGAACGGCTACGACGCGTTTACGACATCTCTTTCCGTAAGCCCTCATAAACCGAGCGCGCTCATTTTCGCGGCTGGCGAAGAAAAGTCGTCGGATACCGTCAAGTTTCTGCGCGAAGACTTCAAGAAAAAGGAAGGTTTTAAAATTTCCGTAAAACGCGCTTGCGAACTTGGTCTCTACCGCCAAAGCTATTGCGGCTGCGAATTTTCGCGAATCAGACGGTGTGCGGATATGATATAATACTTACAATTCGCAGGTAAGCATACATGAATTCCAACACAATGAATAACGATTTGACGATGGCGGGAGAGTCCGAAAGGGCGCTTCTCGCGAATCGTTATCGCATTGTCATGCAGCTCGGTCAAGGCGGAATGGGTTCTGTATGGCTTGCCGAAGATACGCAGCTTGACGGTAAGCTCTTCGCGATTAAGATGCTTCCGAGTATTCTTGTTTCAAACAAGCGAGCATATCAACAGCTTAAGGCAGAAGCGCTTGTTGCGATGAAGCTCGTTCATCCCAATATCGTTCAGATACGAGCGTTCGAAGAAAATGACGGCAATCCGTTTTTGGTGATGGATTACATCGACGGTGAGACGCTGGATGATTGGTTAGGGGAACGGGGAATTGGGAATGGGGAAGGGGATATTATCCGCCTTCTTAAGCCGATCGCCGAGGCGCTTGATTATGCGCATTCGGAGGGCGTCGTTCACCGCGATATAAAGCCCGCGAACGTGATGATCCGCAAGGACGGGCGCCCGTTTATCATGGATTTCGGCATTGCCCGCGAGATTCAGGAGACGATGACGCGCGTAACGGGCAAGATGTCGTCTGGGACATTGATGTATATGTCGCCGGAGCAGCTTAACGGCGATGTTCCAAAGCCGGCGCAGGATGTCTATAGTTTCGCTGCGATGGTGTATGAGTGTCTGAAAGGCGAACCGCCGTTCTGCCGCGGTAATATCGAGTTTCAGATAATGAATAAGGAGCCCGAACCGTTGACCGGTGGGAGGTATGGCTCGGACGAAGTCCGCTTTGCGGAGCAAAGTCGCAAGAGACCTGCGAGCGTCCTCGCGAGCCGTGTTCAGGAGTCAGGGGGCCAGGAATTAGGGACCATCGCTTTCTCTGTTATGTCTGGTCTTGCGAAAAAGCCAGAGGAACGGCCTAAAAGTTGTAAAGCTGTGTTAGGAGTTCTGCATTCTACGGTGAATCGCATAAAAGAATCGCCGAATAGAATAAGTTTTTCTCTTAACTCTCCTTTGTCGCGCAATATGGGGCGGACCGTTCATCTTGACGCGGATGTCTATCTTCTGGAGGAAGAGGCGAAGCAATTATTTACGCAAAAAATACAAGAAATACCGGATTCCGGATGTAAGGAGTTGGACGATGACCTGTTAAAAGTTAAACGTATATATCGAGCAGCTGTTAATGCCATGTCCTTGGGAGACGGCGTGGCCGCGAAGAATTTGTTTTCCGAGTTCTTGAAATATCCGTCGGCTCGTAGGGCGATGGCTACATCCATTGCAAATGATGCATTCAAGGCGGAAAATTGGAAGCGCGGATTGGCTGCGGCTCCGTATGCGGATGAAGGTGATTCAAATATTTTGTTTTGGAGAGGTTATTGTTCGGATTTGGGGCTTGCATGTTCTAAAAACGAGGCGGACGCAGTTGGTTTTTATCAGCGGGCTGCGGATTTAGGTCATGTTACCGCCAAGTTTAATTTAGCGGTAAAGTTTGAAAACGGTCAGGGATGCGACAAAGATGTCGGTAAGGCTGTTGCTCTTTACCGCGAGATTGCTTCTACCGGCGCTGTAGATGCGCAAAAGCATTTAGGGGATATTTATTATTCAGGGCAAATCGTTTCCAGAGATTTTAAAGAGGCTTTTAAATGGTATCTAGCGGCTGCAGAGAGCGGTGATGTTTCATCATTGTCTATAATTGGTTCTTTTTATAGATATGGGTATGGTGTTGAGAAAAATCTTGATGAAGCTAAGAGATGGTATATAAAGGCGAAAAATCTGGGTGATCAGACGGCGGCTAAACAGTTGAAAGGAATCATCGCAGCCGAGGAAGCCAAAAGAGCCGAAGAGGCGCGTAAGGCAGAGGAAGCTCGTAAAGCCGAAGAGGCGCGTATGGAGGAGGAGGCTCGCAAGGCACGTGAAGAAAAATTGAGACTGATACGCGAGTCATGGAATCGGGAAGAGTCAGAACGAAAGACTGCAGAGAAGAAATATAAAGAAAAAATAAAATCTCTATATAAATTGCCAGAAAAATCATCTGATGTGCAGGATTTGAATTTGGATGAAAGAGAAGGCGAGCGTCCTTCTGAATCGTCGGCAGGGAGTATTGTCCCTAATGCGCATAGTGGGGGCGTAAGAACGAGGCGTATTACCGTTGCGATTATTGCATTGTTCGCTATTCTTGGCATTGGCGCGGGAGTTTGGTATTGGCAGGATGCGAAGGCGAAAGAAACGGCAAGAATCTCGGCAGAGGCGAGAGAGGAATCGAAGCGTAAGGCGGATGCGGATCGAAAAGCAAAAGAAGAGGCGGAGCGCGTTGCCGCATTGAAGAAGGCTGAAGAAGAACGGCGAGCGCGAGAGGAGGCGGCTCGCAAGGCAAAGGAAGATGAACTTCGCAAGGCTCGCGAGGAGGCGGAGCGCGTTGCCTCATTGAAGAAGGCAGAAGAAGAACGACGAGCGCGTGAGGAGGCGGCGCGCAAGGCAAAGGAAGAGGAACTTCGCAAGGCTCGCGAGGACGCTCGCCCTCCCCAAAACATCGTCCTCGCGAGCCGTGAAGATAAGGAATATACAGGTCCGCGGCGTGGCGACCGTAAAACCTTGACGCTCCCTGGCGGTGCGACGATGACTATGATATATGTGGCTCCCGGTTCATTTATGATGGGAAGCCCAAGCACGGAGAAAGGGCGTGAAGACGATGAGACTCAGCATCACGTAACTTTAACAAAGGGGTATTGGCTCGGCGAGACGGAAGTTACCCAAGCGCAATGGGTGAGTGTAATGGGTTATAATCCGTCACGCTTTAAAAGTGCGACACGCCCAGTTGAGAATGTATCGTGGGAAGATTGCCAGGAGTTTATCGCTAAGGTCAACCGCGAAGCTCAGCGCCAATTAGGAGGTGAAGCTCGCCTTCCGACTGAAGCGGAGTGGGAATATGCTTGCCGAGCAGGGAGTAGGACAGCATTATCAAATGGGAAGTTGACAATCAAAGGTAAGAATAATGGACCAGAATTAGACGAAGTAGCATGGTACGGAGGAAATTCATCTGTAGGATTTGAACTCTCGAATGGGTATGATTGTTCAGGATGGCCTGAAAAACAATATGAAGGAACAAAAGCGGGAACGCATCCGGTAGCAAAGAAAACTAAGAACCCTTGGGGGTTTTATGATATGCACGGTAATGTATGGGAGTGGTGTCAAGATTGGTATGGGAAGGATTATTATATCAATAGTTCAAGGTTAGATCCTAAAGGTCCAGCATCGGGCGATAGCCGTGTCTTGCGCGGGGGCAGCTGGTACCACTACGCCAGGTTCTGCCGCTCCGCCTTACGCGGCAGGGGCGGGCCCGGCGACCGCAGCGACCGCTTCGGCTTCCGCCTCGCTTGCTCCGAAGAAGTAGTTGGTGGTGCTGCCGCATTGAAGAAGGCCGAAGACGAACGTCGTGCTCGTGAGGAGTCTGCGCGTAAGACTCCTATCAAGACAGAGAATAAAGGTGGTTCTAGTGTAATTAACGGAGATGATGATCTTAATCAACTTTTAGAGGACCTGGAGGCAGTAGACAAAAAAAATAAAAAAGTCAATTTCTGTCGCCATTGTGGTCTTTCATTAAAACATTTGCAACCTACTCCATCGAAGTGTTCATTCTGTGAAAAAAGCCTTTTGAGAAAATAGGAGTTATATAAATGAGAAAAGTTTTAAAGTGTATTCTTTTGGTTGTTTTTGTTTCCGTCGTTTATAATGCGTCCGCGCAGGCCAGCCTTGCTGTAAGTGATATGTCTACGGCCCTGTGTAGTAAATGTGGTGAAAGGGTATCGGAAGGTAAATTCTGTGAAAATTGCGGAGAAAATCTTACAATATCAGAATCTCCCAAAGAATCTCAATCTCCAAAGGAATCCTCAATAGGGTACTATTCAAATAAGGTTTATTTGTTAAAATTGTCTCTTGGAGATTCGACAACCGCTAAAGATGATATGTGTATTTTTGGAAAAAAAGATTCGAATATTTACGGATTAGATTTAACGCTTTTTCTTTCGCGCAATCATCGTTTATATGGTGTAGGATTTGCATTGGGTTCAGATGTTAGTGAAAAAATGGGAGGAATTCAAGTTGGAGGTTTGGGAAATAAGACAGGAGAGGTGTATGGTTTTCAAATTGGCGGTTTGTTTAATGGGGCAAGAGAGGTGTATGGTTTTCAAATTGGCGGCTTATTTAATCAAACTGAAACGGTGTTTCGAGGACTTCAAATAGGATTATTTAATGACGCGCCCAAGGATTCTAAGGGTTTTCAATTTGGTTTGTTTAATAATATTGGTAATAGGTTAATGCCCATTTTTAATATGAACTTTTAATATTATTATGGTCTGTAGGCTGAGATAAAAGAATATCAATATAATGAACAACGATGTAACAATGGGCGCAAATCTTTTTAGCGGAGGAAATGTCAATCGTCCTCGCGAGCCGTTATCAATGAACAACGCGGTGACGATGCGTCCTGATGTGGGCGCGTCTCTCGATCGCATCGACCAGTATGAGCTTATCCGCGAACTTGGCGGAGGCGGATTCGGCTGCGTATATCTCGCGCGTGATACGGTCGCGGGGATCGAGGTCGCGGTAAAGGGCTTGCCGCCGCTCGTACGCCTAAACAAGGAAGAGCTCGAAAATGTTCGAAAGAATTTCGCTTTAGTTTCTCGTCTTCATCATCCGAATATCGCAGCGGCGCTTCATCTGCAGAAGGTTGAAAAGGCGTTTTATGATGACAAGTCTGACGCTGAAAAACTGCGCGTTTTCGGCGGTGATACTCTTGTTGTAATGCAGTACGCACCAGGCGTTACGTTATCGCAATGGCGTAAGCAATTCCCTGATGGTAAAGTTCCCTTAGATAAAGCTTTAGAAATTACGCGGCAGATCGCTTCTGCGCTAGATTACGCGCACGAAGAGAAGATTCTTCATCGAGATATTAAGCCTGCGAATGTGATGATAGAGACAGGGGGAGATGGCAAAATTACCGCACGCGTTCTCGACTTCGGTCTCGCCGCTGAAATCCGCTCATCGATGAGCCGTGTATCGCAGAGTGTTACCGATACGTCGGGAACTCGCCCCTATATGGCACCTGAGCAGTGGTTGGGTGAAGATCAGGGGAAGGAAACTGATTTGTACGCGCTCGCTGTACTTTTTAATGAACTTGTTACTGGTAAAGTTCCATTCGCTTCTGTGTTCGATACGGGCGATCCTGTATTGATGATGAATGTAGTTGGCAATAGAGAGTTTAATCCGCCTTCGGAACTGCCGAAACTCATTCGTCGCGCACTTATCCAAGCATTAGCCAAGAAGCGCGAAGACCGCTTCGCTTCATGTCTTGAATTTGTTGACGCGCTAGAGGGAGGTATGGCCCGGTCGAAGACCGCTTCGCGTAGCGAAGTCGCTAGAGGCCTGCGAGCGTCCTCGCGAGCCTTTATATTTACCGCCGTTGCCACCCTTGGTCTTGCTATCGGCGGCGTATGGTATTGGCAGGGTACTCATGAAAACGTGGTCGTGTCTGATTCGTTGATTCCAGCAAAGCCGTCTGCTAAAACAAATCCGCCGCCTCCGCCGCTTCCGCCGTCAGGTCCAACGGAATTGGATGTGACGGAGATAAAGGTAGAGTCTTCAGTTCAAAAAGAGCGTATTGGCAGAATTGACGATGCTGACGGCTTTAAAGTCAGAAAAGACGGATTGTCGGATTTATATATCAAAGCCGTTGCCTACGAAAACGCAAAAAGTTGGAGTAATGCTGCGATTAATTATACGAATTATGTAGAAGGTTGTAATGCTCTGCTCGCTCTTAATAATGAGAGAAATCTCGCGGACAAGAACAGGAAGATAGCCGAAGCGGCGAAGGTTGGGGCTGAGGGGGCGGATTCAGCGAAGTATGTATCTGTGCAATGGAATGAGGCTCTTGCAAATGCCAAAATCGCAGGAGAAAAATTTGCAGCTATGGAATTTGCAAAAGCATCTCATCTGTATGAGAATGCGGCAGGCCAATTTTTAAAATGTGAGCTGAATGCAAAAAAAGAAAGTGAGCGATTGAAAAAGGAACAAGAACAGCGAGAAGTGGCGTTGCGTGAAAAAGAGCGGCTTGCAGCGGTTGCCGCGCGGAGTTTTGCGCTTAAAGAATCCAAGCGCGCGGAAGAGGAAGGGGCTAAACAATATGCGGTAGATTCGTGGAATCGAATTGTGGCTGATTGGAAAAGTGCTGACGATTTACTGAAAGAGAAACGATATGCGGAAGCAAAAAATAAATTTGATGAAATTGCGAAAGCGTACGCGGATTGCATAGAAGAGACTCAAAGAGCGAAGATTGCACGTGAGCGTCAGGTGCTTGAGGCGCTTGCCACAAATCCAGGTAAGGTTTTAAAAAAGGATCTTTTTACACCGAAATTAAAGAAGTATGAATGGATTTATACGGAGATTCTTCGTGTTCAAGGCGAGTTATCGGCGCTCTTGGGCACATTTACAGAAGAATTTTCTGAAGTGCAAGAAAAGCGAAAGGAATTTAATGAACTTCTTGAACAGTTTGTTGAGTTGATGGAGAAGGATGGGTTAGGCGATAAAGCTCGAAAGGCATTGAAAAGTTGGGCAGGTTCGGAAGGCGTTATTAAAGAGCCATCGTTTGATGAGCCCTCGTATTTTATCTACGAGGTGAAGAGTGGGGATAGCCTAGCTAGAATTGCTCAAAAATATCAGATAACAGTCACCGAAATTATCAAAGTAAATAAAATACGGCCTAATAGATTGTGGGTTGGTCAAAAATTAAAAATTCCAATTAATAAATCTGTTTCTAATAAATCCGTTTCTAAAGTTCAACTTTGGGAAGGCGGCCCATATTGGGCGACTAAGAATATTGGTGCCGAAAAACCAGAGGATTATGGTTACTACTTTTGGTGGGGTGATACAGTTGGATATAAGAGAGAGGGTGATAACTGGGTCGCGAGTGATGGATCGGATTCTAACTTTTCGTTTAGTCTAGATAATACGCCGACATACGGCAAAAGTATTTCTGAATTGGAGAGTAAAGGGTGGATTGAAAAGAAGAATGGTACGTATGTTTTAACTTCTAAACATGATGCGGCGCAGGCGCATTGGGGAGGTGCGTGGCGCATGCCTACAAAAGAGGAATTGGATGATCTTTTCTCAAAGTGCGATTGGACTCGGACGACGAGGAATGGTAAGAATGGACATGTAGTTCGCGGCAAGGGTAATTATGCGTCTAAGAGCATATTTCTTCCATGTGCCGGCGATGGGCGTGGGATTTCGCTCAACGGTGCCGGTTCGGGAGGCCACGTATGGTCGTCTGTGCCGTACCCAGGCATCTCCTACGCTTATCTATTGAACTACTTCTATTCGGGTTTCCGCTACACGTGCAACTTTGGTCGTTCCCGCGGGCAGTGCGTTCGCCCAGTTCAAGGGTTCACCAAATAGCGAGCATACGCGAGCGCATTCAATTCTTTAATTCTTCAAATCTTTAAATGGCTCGCTCTCCCGCGTCATATTCCCTAACTCCTAACCCCTAACCACTGACTCCTAAAATCGGCTCGCGGGGACGCTCGCAGGTCTCTAGCGACTTCGCTTCGCGAAGCGGACTTCGTCCGGACCATACCTCCCATGCGCGGGGACGCTCGCAGGCCTCTAGCGACTTCGCTACGCGAAGCGGACTTCGTCCGGGCCATACCTCCCGTGCGCGAAGCGGACTTCGGTCGGGCCATATCTCTTAAATCTGGGAGTTAGAGTATTCAACTTATAATCGAATAAAAATTGATTTTTGCTTGTAATTCGATTATAAGTTTAGTAAAATGCATTGTGTTTAATGTGGAAAGAGGACAAGAAACATGATTAAAAGAACGGATTTTCTTGAAAAAGTCAGGCCGTTTATCGGTTTAGACATAATAAAGGTAATCACAGGTTTAAGGCGAAGCGGGAAGTCTGTTTTGATGAAGCAGATTCGTGATATGATTTTGTCGGAGATTGATCCTTCAGGAAAGTGTATATATGTAAATCTAGAGGAATCTGAAAACGCGCGTTTTGTTTCTCCAAGTGCTCTTCATTCGTATGTATCGGAAATCGCAAAAGTAAATGAACCTGCGAAAACTTATGTTTTTCTTGATGAAATTAGTGAAGTTGAGGAATGGGAAAAGACCGTCAATTCGCTTAGGGCCAAAGAAAACATCGATGTGTATGTTACCGGATCTAATTCCAAACTGTTGTCCGGTGAGCTTGCAACACATTTGACGGGGCGATTTGTTGAAATAAAAGTGACGCCTTTTTCGTTTCGGGAATTTATGGCCGTTACCGGGGCGAAAGATAAAGAATCCGCCTTTGATACATATATGAAATTTGGCGGGATGCCGTTTCTCGCGCATTTGAATTATCTTGAGTCGCCTTCAAGAGACTATTTATTGGATTTATACTCTTCGATATTGCTAAAGGATATTGTAAAACGCCATAAAGTGCGCGATGTTGAACTTCTTACGCGTATTATCGGATATGCAATGAGCGAATCGGGACACGTTATTTCAGCGGCCAGTATTCAGCGATACCTTAAGAGTGAATGCCGATCCATAGCTTTTGATACGGTTATGAATTATCTTCAATTTGGCGAGGAGGCGTATCTCTTTAATCTGGTGACGCGGGAAGATTTAATCGGTAAGCGCATTTTGGCGGTGGACGAAAAGGTTTACGGGGTCGATCATGGAATGCGCAATGCGATTGTCGGCGGGAATGTTGTCAGAGACATTGAAAGAACGCTTGAAACAATCGTTTATTGGGAATTTGTTCGAAGGGGATATGATGTCAGAATCGGTCGTTTGAAGGATAAAGAAGTTGATTTCGTCTGCAAGAAAAATGGAGAGCCGATCTATGTTCAGGTTTGTTATGTGATGGAAAGCGAATTGACGCGTGAGCGGGAGTTTTCGGCATTACTGGGGATACCTGATCAATATCCTAAAATGATTCTTTCGCTTGATCGTATTGATTTTTCCAGTACCGGTATTCAGCATAAAAGAATTCCCGATTTTCTTTTGGAGGATAAATGAACGAGAATTCATTGAACAATGCGGTGACGATGGCGGGGAGGGCGAGCGTCCTCGCGAGCCATGTTCAGGATTCATGCTCTATCGCCTCCTCCGTCATGGCGGGCCTTGCGAAAAAGCCCGAGGATCGTCCGAAAAGCTGTGTCGCGGTGCTGGAAGGAATTTATGCGAAGAAGGAAGAGGTAGAAGAAAAGAGCGAAAAAGGAGAGCTCGGGAGAGAAGATAAGAAAGATGGTGGCGTGCCTGCTTCTGGCAATAAGCGGGTGTCTTCGCGATCTGTTGTTATTCTTTAGAGAGAGGTGGAAAGAGATAATTCATATTAGACGTAAACAAATATAAACAAAAAATACTAAACGAGGCGATTGACAAGAAAAATTAAAAGTGATAAAATAACATCATCAGAATTCAATTAAAAAGGTAGATGTTATGGCTAATGAAATTGAATATATGAGTCTTGAAGAGGTCGCCGATATGCTCGGCGTCACGTATCAGCTTATTTACAGACTGGTTCGGGCCGGTGAATTGCCCGCTGTCCGTCTCGGTAAACTTTATCGCGTTTCCCGCGCTGATCTTGATGCGTATCTGGAATCGAATAAAAACGCGACCGCTCAGGGCGGCGTATGCAGCGTGTGCGGTACAACATACAAGACGCGCGATTCTCTTAAGCAGACATGCACAGAGAACGAGTGTGAAGAGCCGATCTGCTTCGATTGCTGGACGCGGCTTGGAATTCGCAAATGTCCTCAACATTCTAAAACCAAATAATATTAAGGAGGGTTAAGATGGGTATTTTCTTTGATGAGTGCAGCGTTTGTCATAATAAGGTTCGAAAGACGGCCCGTTTCTGCAATCATTGCGGAACGGCGGCGCCGGGCGGATGGTGGAAGTGCCCGTCGTGCAAAAAATGGATCGGTAATGATTCTCAGTACTGCCCCCATTGTAATACGCCGCTTTATCCCGAGCAGCGAGCCGATCTTGCGGGCGGCATCTGGCAGAAAGAACATACCCGTTTCGCCGAGCGTTTTGAAGTCGGCGACGTGAAGCGTATTTTAGTCGACGGTCTTCAGATTCAAGAGGGTACTGTTGCGATACTGCTTGACGCCGGCAGTGTAGGTGATATTCTTTCTGCGGGCCGTCATGCTCCTGACGGCGTCTTACGGAAAATCAACTGGTTCGGCAATCCTCCTCCGCGCAGCGTTGTTATGATTGATGCGGGTGAAATCGCCGTTCCTGTTTCGGTCGAGGGGCTTCGTACGGCGGACCCGTTCCCGATTGAATTTTACGGCGAGGTTATCGTACGCTTCAAAGGAGATAAAGATGCGGCAAGAGCGTTCATCTCCAATTTCATGAAAGAGAACCGTACTTTAGAATACGCCGATATTTCAAACAGGATTCAGCCGCACGTGATGACCGCATTGAGCGATATGTGCGCGACAACGACGCTTGAGGACCTTGTGCGCGATCCGGAACGCCGCATTCGCCTTCATGAGCGCATGACGACGGAGCTTAAGTCGGAGTTTGAAGCCTGCGGCATAAAAGTCGTTCGCGTTTCGTCCGCCGAATTTACGGGCGATGAATATGAGGATTTTATTGAGAAGCGTTCTGAACTTGATATTGAGCGCCGCGCTATCGAGTATCGCACCGAGCTTCGCAAAATGACAGATCAGGAATCCATGTCTCAATATAAGGATATGGACGCTCTTCGTCAGTACAAGGAGACGATCGATCACGAGTATCGCGTTTCCGACGAGACGCGCAAGCGCGAGTTTGAGCTTTTAAAGCGCGAGTGGGAGCATGACGATATCCGCCATAATTATCTTCTTGAGCTCGAAGCTCAGGAGCATAAGCACGCTGTTGAAAAGAACGAAACCGATCATAAGATTTTAATCAACAGGCTTGAAGCCGAGGCCAGATGGTGGGAGCAGGTGGGAGACGCCGAGACTGCCGCCAAGGTCCGTGAAATCGCCTCTCGGCAGCAGATTAAGGAAGAAACGGATTGGCTTGAAGTCAAGCGTCTTAAGCAGGACCTTGAAATGCAGCGCAAGGCGAAGTCGGCTGAAATCATAAAATCGATGACCTTCGAGCAGATGCTGGCGTTTGAAGACGACCCTGAAAAACGCGAAGACCTGATTAAGCTTCACCACATGCAGCTCCAGTCCAAGATGTCGGCCCAGCAGATTCTGGCGACATTGGGTAAGAGCGATCATAACGACGAATATGTCGCGAAGATGGCTGAGTTGTACCGTGAGACCGCCGATCGCGCCGACAAGAATTTCTCGCGGATCGTCGATCCTCTGCGCGTGGGCGTAGGCGGCAATATTTTCAGAGACGATCGCAATACCGCATACGAAAATAAGAATCAGCCCAATTTCAGACCGTGAAGATAACTTGCTCCAGTTGTGGACGGAAGGTGCCTGAAGGCGGTTTCTGTGAGCGTTGCGGCAGTCCTTTGTCGAAGGAGGGCGCGCCGGTGGATGTTGCGGGCATACCTGAACGGGCGGCGCAGGTTTATCCTCCGCGCGACGCGTACGAATCCGCTCCGACCGTCCAGGCGCAAAGGGCTCCGATTTTTACTCCTCCCGCGTCTGCAGTACCGTTCCGTCCGCAGTCTCCGTCCGCGCCGGTTCAGCCGCAGTCGTATGCGGCGTCATTCCCCGGGCAGCAGTATGCCTCGCCGTATCAGCCAGAACCGCCTGCTATGGCGCGGCAGCAGGCGTATGCGCCGTACGAGCCGATGACTCCGGCGCCGTCGGCATTTGACGACTCGCAGCCTGGTCTGGAAGTAGATATGCTTTGCGTCCTTTTCGAGAGGTTGCCGGGGTTGATGCGCTTTAATTTCAATCCGCGAAATTCACGCGACGGGCTTCAGAATATCCGTTTTCTCTTCGAAAATCAGCTTACTGGAGAGCGTGTCGTAACCCGGCCGATTCGCCATCTTAATCGCCCCGTCCAGATTCCGGTTTCTTTCCCCGCTCAGGAAGCGGGCGCTCTTGCGTGGAACGTTACGGTCGAATACGAGTGCCGTGCCCGTCGCCGTGTTCTGGAAGGGGCTGTACAGATGGTGGTTGTTCATCCTAAGGAGCCTCAACGCGCCGCCGAGAATCTTGCAATCAATATAACCAACACCATCAACAACGGCAATGCGTCCGACGTTCACGTTTCGCAACGCGCGCTTGAAGATCTCGTAAAACTTTCCCAGTCTGAAAATCCGTCGGACGAGTTAAGGCGTATTGTCTCCGGCGGCGCGCGGGCCTGGTCTACGGTCGAGCTGTTCGACGCGGACGAACTGGAACTTTTCCCGCCGATGCCTCCTGAGGCCCGTACCGATCGCGTTACGCTCGATCTCGGCGTTCATCGGGTTACTTTTTTTGCTGGACGGACGGTTACGTTCGGACGTATGCATGAACTTAACGATATCGTTTTACGTCCTCCGTCCGACGCGTCTGAAGATGAGAGCATACCGTATCGCAAGATAAGCCGTGCCCATTGTCATTTTGAACACAGGGGGGAAACGGTGGTGATTTGCGACGGAAGCCGCGATCAGAACCGTATCGTCAAGCCTTCAATGGGCGGAACATACTGGAACGACCGGTGTATTTCCGGTTTCGTAAAACTTTCCCAGGGCGAGAGCGGTGTCGTTTCGTTTGCCGGCCCATGCAGCACGGGTGCCATTTCGATGAATGTAACGGCTTGTGCGCCCTCATCGGATTGCAGAAACTGTCCTTATGTGAATAAGACATGGTGCGGAGACGGAGCCCGACCTTCGCTTATGCTGAAGCGTCGCGACGGATTTCCCGAGATGTTCGTCGCCGTGTGGAGCTGCTTCTCTCTCGAAAACGCGGATCCTTCGCTGAAGGGCGTTGTGATATTCCGCAAGGACGGCGGTTTCGCCTGGCGAAAGGGCCGCAGGTGCGGCTGGATAGTTCCGGGTACGAAACAGCATACGGATTTTGGTGTTGTCACAGTAAGTTAAGGAGGTAAAAATGGGATTCCTTTTTTTCAAGACCGCTAAGGAAAAAGAACGCGCTGAACGTCGCGAGAGACGTCACGCTCTCCGCAAAGCCGAGGGAGCCGTCGATGAAGTGACCGAGCGCATCAGGAAAATGGAAAAAGACGCCGAGGCCGAGTGGGCGCGCGCCAAGGACGCCGCCAAGGAAGGTAAGCAGGCGGCTGCTCAGCGTGCGCTTACGAGCTACAGATCGGCTCAGGTGCTTATTACTAAGCTCGAACAGAAGAAGTGGGTTTTCAAGCAGGTTCTGATGAAGCTCGAAACGGCGGGGACCGATGCCGAGTTCGCCAAGGCGCTCGGGATGATGAACAAGGTTACGAACATAAATCCCGAGTTGGTCGAAGACGTTTTCGACGAGGCTAATGAACTTTTGGCCGAGTCCGGCGATACCGATAAACTCTGGGCTCAGATGTACAGCAAGGAGGTTGAAGGCTCCAAGGAGGCTCTTCAGGATCACATTCCTTCGATGGAAGACCTAGAGCGTACGCTCAACGAAGAGGTCGCCGGTAAGATAGCGGGCGGTGTCGACCCTTCGGCGCTTGAAAAGGAAATCTGATTCTCAATAGGCCAGCTTACGAAATGAACGGGAATACTATCAACAACGATGTGACGATGGATGGTAGGGCGAGCGTCCTCGCGAGCCGCTATCGCATTATCCGTCAGCTTGGGGCCGGCGGAATGGGTTCCGTGTGGCTCGCCGAAGATACGAAGCTCGATAACAAGCTTTTCGCGATTAAGATGCTTCCCAGTATTCTCGTTGCCAACAAGCGTGCGTACAATCAGCTGAAAGAAGAGGCGCTTTTGGCGATGAAGCTTGTTCACCCCAATATCGTTCAGATCCGCGCGTTTGAAGAGAATGACAATAATCCGTTTCTCGTGATGGATTATATCGACGGCGAGACGCTTGATGATTGGTTAGGGAATGGGGAATTGGGAATGGGGAAGGGGGAAGGGGATGTTGTTCACCTTTTAAAACCTATTGCCGAGGCGCTCGACTATGCGCATAGTGAAGGCGTCGTTCATCGCGATATCAAGCCCGCGAACATTATGATCCGCAAGGACGGACGTCCGTTCGTGATGGATTTCGGAATTGCCCGCGAGATTCAGGAGACTATGACCAGGATGACGGGCAAAATGTCGTCGGGGACATTGATGTATATGTCGCCGGAGCAGCTGATCGGTTCTCGGCCCGAAAAAGAGCAGGATGTTTATTCGTTCGCGGCGATGGTTTATGAATGTTTGAAGGGAGAACCACCATTCTGCAGAGGTGATATAGAATATCAGATACTTCATATAGAGCCCGAGTCGTTGCCGAAAGATATTTCAATCGCTTCGTCCGTTATGGCGGGTCTCGCGAAGAAACCTGAAGACCGCCCTAAATCGTGTCTTGAGGTTTTGGGATCGGGTGAGTTAAGCCGTGTAGAACGTGTAGAGCGTGCAGAAGTAGAGTGTGCAGAATCTGATATAGATGTTGGCGACTCTGAGGCAGTCAATCATACGATGCACTCTTCGTTTAAGGTTGATAATCCCATTGTGCCTGATACTCCTTTGCCGAACTTAGATATTTCAAAACATAAAATCAGACGGAAGGGTCTGAAGGGATTTTGGGGAAAACTTCCACTACTAATCATTTTTATGCTGATTGCGTTAATAGGTTGTGGTGTTTGTGTGACGTATCATCACTATTATTGGTATAAAGAGGATTTGCATTGGTTTCTTGAGCACGGTTACGACTGGATTCATCATTTACATAGGTCAGAGGAACACTATATGCTGATGGTTCGTACACTCTGTGGTGTAGGTTTATGTATTATTGGTTTAATAGTTGTTATAATATTCTACAGACGTATACTCCTTAGACATATACTACTTAAACGAACTCAAAAACTTTTAACGGACTTTTCTCGCGGGAATTGGAATAGCGCGATGAATGCTAAAAACGTGTATATGCGAGATTCGTTTGTGCTTTATTATTTAGGGGTCGCCAATCTCTATATTCAGCAAAATTACGCCAATGCGGAAAAACTTTTTTCCGAATCCGCGGAATGCGGAGTTCCTGAAGCGTTAATCGGGCTTGGATGGATGGCCGAGAATGGATGGGGGAAGCCGAAGAACATGTTGCTCGCTCAGAGGCTTTACCGCGAAGCCGAAGAACAAATGCAGAAACGCATTGAAGATAAAAAGTAAAATTTGCAGAAGAGGAATGATTTATGCAATCGATGACAGATAAGAAGAAAGAGCGAGAAGCGGCATGCCAGGCGGCGGTGAACGCCCGTGATTTCGCCGTCGCCGCGAAAGCCGCCGCCGATGTTGCCGATTGCGCCGAAATTCTCGCCTCGCGCACAACGGGGGTGATCGCCGAGGCGTATTTAAAAGAGGTCGAGTCGTGGCGGGCGCTCGCGAGGAAGTTGGAGGCGCGGAAGGGAAGCGCGGCTCGCGGTTCTGGAAAACGGGGAATGGGGAACGGGGAACAGGGAACGGGGAATGGAGAACGGGGAACGGATGGCGACGAGTGGCTTGTCGGCGAGAAGCCGAATATTACGTTCGATGATATCGCGGGGATGGAAGACGCGAAGCGAGTCATCGACGAGATGGTTTTGTACCCGATGAAGTCGCCGGAAAAGGCGCGCGCATTGGGGCTTAATCCCGGCGGCGGCGTATTGCTTTTCGGGCCTCCCGGTACAGGTAAAACGATGCTCGGCAAGGCTATCGCCGGGGCTCTCGACGCGCCGTTTTATTACGCGTCAGGCGCGGATCTGCGCTCTAAATGGTATGGAGAGTCGGAGCAGAGGCTTTCGCAGCTCATGAACGCCGCCAAAGCGCAAAGCGTAGCCGTAGTCTTTCTCGACGAAATCGAATCGCTTCTTCCCAAGCGGACCGAAAGCTCTCATGCCGCCGACAACCGCGTCGTCACGCAGTTTCTTTCCGATCTCGGAGGATTTAAGGATTCCGACAATCTTCTGCTCGTCTTAGGCGCCACAAATAAACCGTGGGCAATCGATGAAGCCGTGTTCCGTACTGGCCGCTTTGACGAAAAGGTTTATATCGGGCCGCCCGATAAGGCGGCGCGTATGAAGATTCTCGAGCTTAATCTTAAAAATGCGGCTGTCGCGGACGATGTCAATCTCGACGAGTTGGCTGAAAAGCTTGACGGATGCTCCGGGTCCGACTGCGCCGCGATAGTGTCAGCGGCGAAACGGTCGGCTCTCGGTGCCGCGATCCGCACTGATTCCGATCCTGTCATTACCGCCGATGATTTTGAAGATGCCCGTCGCCGTATCCCTTCGAGCATAACGGCCGATATTCTTGCACCTTATGAACGCTTCATGGAAGAGAGGTTTGACTGATGACCGGTAACAATATTAAATGCTGCGTGTGCGGGATTAATCTTCCGAACAAATGGGCTGTCGCAAAGAGCGAAAACGTCGACGGAGTTGAGCTTTGTTATTGCCATCTCCACGCTAATGAATCTTATGCGAAGAAATTGAAAGATAAAAACACCGAACTGGAAGTCGGTGAAAAAAAAGAACGTCAAAACGAAGAAACTGAAACTCAAGATAGGAAGGAGAAAGGAGATTCTATGGATCAAGGTAAAGAGAAGCCGAAAGATGCGTCTGCGAAGGAGCAGGAAATAGTAAAGAACGCTTCCGGAGATCTTGTTAAAAAGGCCTGGAACGAATGCGCTTCGCTGGTAGGCAAACTGGGAGGGGGGATAAAGGCGCTTTGGTCTAAGATAAATCCCGACCGTTCTCCCGCGGCGATGCTTGAAGTTCTCAATAAGGACCTTGCCGTTAATGCGACGCGCCTTGAAGAGATGAAGCCCCAGCTTGACCAGGTCTACAGTCAGATCGTAGCCAAGAAGAAGGAATATCAGTCCGCTGCGCCGGTGCGTCAGCGCCTCTTGAAAATCGAACTCCAGACCTTAATGGCCAGATACAAGGGCCTTGAGCGAGAGTTTACGATCCTTTCGGAAAACGAGCGCTCCATTGAAATGGTCAAGAGCCGTTTTCTTGAGGTGCTCGCGTACGGCAAGCGCGGCAAACTCGATGTGTCGATGGTCGATCGACTTACGGATGATATCGAGGATAAGGTTGACGATGCCGAAGATATACAGGACGCGCTCGGCGATTTGGAGAATGCCGGCAGACGCAAGGATCGCTCAAGCGACGATTTCGACTCGGAGCTTGCCGGTTTTGACGGAGAGCTCGGGCTTTCCGAAACCGACGAATTTACAGATACTACAACAGAAAAGGAGACACAAAATGAAGAAATTGATGATATTGTCCGCGGCGGCGACATTATTGCTTAATACTTTCGCCGGAGAGCGCGAGTTTTCCGACGCGATAAAGGACGCTGCTGAAAAAACGGTCGCTTCAATCGCCGGCGATTCGCGCGCTTCATCCGTGAAGTCCATCGCGTTTGTCAGGTTGAACGCACCAGATTCAAAGGGCGTTTTGCCGTTGGGCAGTAACGTTTCGCAGATTTTCGAAACCACGCTTTTGGCTAAGCCGGAGAGGTTCACGTTCGTTACCCATTCTTCCCATGTCGAGGAATGGAAACTGATAGATGAAATCTTCGATCAGGCTGAAGATTTTGAATCGTACGATCCGAAGACTCATCCCGAACTCAATAAGCTTAAGCTCGCCGATGCGCTTTTGATCGGTCAGATAATCGATGCGAAGGAAGATGAACGTAAAAACGAAACTGAATATTCGGTCCGTGTCGTGATGCGTCTTATTAAGGTTTCGACGGGTGAACAGATCTGGGGGCAGGTCATCGACGGGCGGCATCTCGTTAAAATCGATCGTATCAACGAAATGAAAGAGGAGGCAAAATCATATCTCACTCTTTCCAATATGCTCAAGCTTGCCGGCTATGTCGCCGGCGGTATAATCGGACTTATATTGCTTATCATTCTTCTTAGGCAGATGATTCGCGTACGCTAAAAAAGAAAGGAATGTTATAGTATGAAAAAAATCATCGTAATTTTAGGTGTCGGCGCGGTTGTCGCGGGATGCGTCAATACCAAATATATCGAGCCGGATCCTCAGCCTCCGCGCACGGTGGCTGAAGTAAAAAAAACGCCGAAAGCGCCAAAGCGCCAGAAGGTCGTTGTCAACAACGGCAAGAACGCGGTTAAGCCGAGTCAGGCTGAGATAAAGGGAAAGGCCACGGCCTTGGCAAAGCCGCTTCGAGTTCTCGTTTCGCTCGATGACGGACTTGATCCTCAAAAGCCCTCGACCTTGAAGCGCACGCTTTTTACCAACGTAGAAGGTAAACTGGCTTCGTCCGGATTTAAGGTTGTTTATGCCAAACCTGCCGAGATTCTCGTCTATGGATCGCTTCGCGCTCAGAAGATGAACCAGCGCGGAAGTCGTGTCTCCTGGAAGGGGGATGTGACGGTCGAGGTCACTCGCGCTCCGGAGGTCAATTCCGTCAATGGGCAGACCATGCGCGACGTTGTCGCTAAAAAACGGTTCGACGTAAAAAGCGGCGATGCCAGAAACGATGACGAGGCATTAGTTAAACTTTCCGACCGCGTGGGTGCTGACGTGGCTGATTTTGCGGGTAAAGCCGTCAACAAGGTGGCTAAAAAAATGAAGCTTGCCGAAATAGTCGTATCAAACGCCTGGCAGCCCCAGGACGCCGCCGGTTATCCCACGCTCTTCGCCGAGCGCGTTTCACGGATGGATGGAGTCTATTCATGCCGCGTTGTCGCCACCGACAATGCAAACCGCACGATGAAGGCTGAAGTCATCTATGATTCTGAAATGTTTCCCGACGGTTTCGTAAACCGTCTTTATATCACACCTGAACTTAATATTGCGCGCTAAGATAAGGAGAATAATCCATGAAGAAAGTTTTATTTGCAGCTGTCTGCGTCTGTGCTACGCTCGGTTTTGCCCAGGCTCGTGAATTGGTTCGGCCCGGAGATGCCGGCTTGAAGCGCGAGGTTCCGCCAAAAAAACTCGTTCCCGCCTCGCCTGATCGTCCGCAGGAACCCATTGCGGTTTACAGCACGCCGTTCGCGGTAAATTTCTGCTCGCTTTCTATTCCGTCGGCACCTCAGCTTGACGTCTACGGGATGCGTCTTAATATCACGGTTCCGTTCGCTACCCCGGATAATCTGAATGTTCTCGGGTTTGATCTCGGTCTTTCCGGAGAGGCTTTCGGGCACGTCGGCGGCGTCGCGATCAATGTTTTCGACAACGTCAGCGATTCTTTTTCGGGCGGAGCCGTAGGTCTTGTAAACGTCACCGGTGAGTTGCGCGGTGTTCAGATCGGCCTTGTTAATGTGGCCAAGACGGGTGCAGGTCTTCAGATCGGTTTGTGGAACCATTCCGACAATTTCACTTGCCCGATTATCGGCGTTGTCTGGTAAGGAGTCGATATGAACCGTAAAGATATTCTTAAGGCACAGCACGAAAAGAAATATTCAGAAGGAGGGTTCGGGGCGTCAACGACGCCCCGGCCTCAGGATTTTCGTCGACTTCCCGTGCGAAAAGGGATAATGGGAAAAGTTGTTCTTTTACTCATAGTTGCTTCTTTGGCGGTTCTTTGCTGGTGGAAGCTTGACGTCATCAGGGGGTATCTAAAATCGGATACGGCAGCTGATGTGGATAATAAAAATACGCCGACAGCGGAGATTCGAACGCCTGCCGGCGTTCGCGCATCCAACGGAACGGTTGCGCGTGAAATTACCGTTGCGGATATAAAATCGTATCTTACGCCTTCAAATGCCGAAATTGAACAGCTTTACACTTATGTTGTAAATTCCCCTTTTTTGAAGGAGAATCTTCAATATGTCGACAGAATGAAAAGCGTCGATTTTCTTTATGTATCGACCAACGATACGGTAAACGCGTTTGCCGGTCGCCGCGTGGTGGAGAACGACGGTAAAAAGCAGCTTGCCTTTCATACTGTAGTTTTTGGCGGAGCTGCCAGATACGCAAGACTCGTCGGTTTGGCGGCCGCGATAGAGGATGGCGGCAGCGATGGTATGCTGAAGAAATTCGTAGAAGCGATGCCCAAGAGTTTCTGCGGCAGCTGCAGTGAGGCGGAGTGTGTTAAATTCATTCAGGATAACGGTCTTGACAGAGCTTTGGCGAATGAATCCATCCGTCAAAAAGCCGTCTCTTATTCTTCTGGTACGATTGTAAGCGTTCTCGCCCATGAGACAGGTCATCACGCCCTTGGACATCTCCTGTCGGTAGCCGAAAAGCGCAATCTCGAAATATCGCGCAATCAGGAGCGAGAGGCCGATTCCTTCGCGTCTTCGATTATCAGCACGTCGCCTTTCGGTGAATATATTTTCGCGGGAACGCTCTTTTGGCATTATGCAATCGCCACACAGGCGGATGCCGCCAGCGACACGGCAAGCGATCATCCTCTTTCGAAGGAGCGCTTTGAGAATTTTGTCCGCGCAAATGCCGAGAAGGCGTCCGCAATGGGTATATCGATTAATTGATGAACGAAAATACAATAAACAACGATGTGACGATGAACAATGCGGTGACGATGCGCCCTCAAGCGGTCGACTCGCTTGGGCGTATTGACCAGTATGAACTTATCCGCGAGCTCGGCGGTGGCGGGTTCGGCTGCGTGTATTTAGCACGTGATACTGACGCCGGAATTGAGGTCGCGGTAAAGGGGCTTCCTCCGCTCGTACGTTTAAATAAGGAAGAGCTTGAGAATGTTAAAAACAATTTCGCTTTAGTTTCTCGCCTTCATCATCCTAATATCGCCGCTGCGCTGCATTTCCAAAAGGTACAAAGCGCCGTTTATAACGATGACGACGTAAAAGAGAAACTTCGCGTATTTAAAGATGATCCTCTCGTCGTGATGCAGTATGCCCGCGGCGTTACACTCTCGCAATGGCGTAAGCAGTTCCCCGAAGGTAAAGTTCCGCTAGATAAGGCTTTAGAAATCACGCGGCAAATTGCATCCGCGCTCGATTACGCGCACAAAGAGAGAATTATACATCGCGACATAAAGCCCGCTAATGTGATGATAGAGACATTGCCCGATAGAACGGTAACGGCGCGTGTTCTTGACTTCGGGTTGGCTGCGGAAATCCGCTCTTCTATGGGGAGGCTGTCTTTAAATGTGACCGATAAATCGGGAACGCGTCATTATATGGCGCCGGAACAGTGGAGCGGCAAGAAGCAGAGCAAAGAGACCGACCAGTATTCCTTGGCGGCATTGTTTTACGAGTTGATTTTAGGGGAAGTCCCGTTCGCATCGGTATTTGATACAGGTGATACGGTATTGATGAAAACGGTAGTGGAGAACGATTCTCCCGAAATCCCGCACTATTTGCCGAAACCTGTCCGCCTTGCGCTCGCCAAGGCATTGGCGAAAAAGCGCGAAGACCGTTTCGCGTCATGTATCGAATTTGTTGATGCGTTGCAAGGTGGGGCGGGTATCGGGAGGGTGAGCGTCCTCGCGATCCATGCCAGAGGCCTGCGAACCGCCATCTTCGCCGCCGTCGCCGCCCTCGGTCTCGCCGGTGCCGGCATCTGGTATTGGCAACAAGGATCTTCTGAACCGGATGGGAATGCGGCTCGCGGGGACGCTCGCAGGCCTCTAGCGACTTCGCTACACGAAGCGGACTCTGTCCGGGCCATACCTCCCGTAAATGTGGCTCGCGAGGACGCTCGCCCTCCCAAAAACATCGTCCCCGCGAGCCGTGAAGATAAAGAATATACAGGTCCAAAGGATGGTGAGTGTAAAACTTTTACGCTCCCTGGCGATGTTACGATGGAGATGGTATATGTTGGTCCTGGTGAATTCATGATGGGTAGTGAAGGTGGTGATAACGACGAAAAGCCAGTTCATTCCGTGCGAATCTCCCAAGGCTATTGGATTGGTAAATACCCGGTTACCCAAAAACAATGGAAAGCCCTGGTTAAATCCAACGATATAACCTTTGATAATGGTCAACCTGTAGCGTGCTTCAGCTCTCACGGTAGCGGTAGTGAAATTGTGGCAGGCATTGACACGTCAGACTTTCCGATGGAAAGCATTAGTTGGGATGATTGCAATAAGTTGGTAGCGGCGCTGAACAGAAAAGAAAAAACTTCAAGAAGATGGATGATTCCAACAGAAGCGCAATGGGAGTTTGCAGCGCGAGGTGGTAGCAAATCTAAAGGTTATAAATATTCTGGTGGCGATAATATGAGCGCTTTGGGTTGGTATTATGAGAATTCACTACCATCCCATAGGCGGGATGGCACCTTTCTTTTGTTTGAGTGAATGATATCACATCCTGACGTTTTTCGTCAACCCTGTAAATTGCGTTATTTGCAATAAATTACCCCCCCCCCCCCTAACTTTTTGACACATTATACAAAGCGCGTGTTGTTTTGGTATCA
>JAFXEU010000110.1 GCA_017520845.1 Kiritimatiellia bacterium
GGTGCTGACGGAACTACGACTATCGTTGACACCGATGGTAACGTTGTAACTCAGAACGCAGACGGTACTTGGAAGGTAAAGGATGATCAAGGAGGACAGGCAGACGTCGGCAGTAAGTGACCGGATAATGAATTCACGAAACTTATTCCGAAACCTAATTTTGAAGTAAGTTTGTCCTATGCCGAAGGAGATCGATGCGGAATCCAGTTTGCAAATTTAACTGCCGAAGATTTAAGAGCGTACGCAGAACAACTGAAGTCGGCTGGTTTCACCGTTGATGCTGAAACCACCGATGAAGAACAATTTGGCACTTGGGTTTATCTAAATGCAAACAAGATGCCAACTTTGTTGTTAGAAAGGTTTGTGCAGAAGTCGAAGAAAATCAATCTAACAAATGACAATTGATAGCATGAATTGATATTATTACCGTGCGGACAAAGAGCTCATCTATGATTACTTCCCGATCGGAGAACGTTTTGCCGCCTACGGACTTGCGCCTGTGACCAAAGATATGATCGACCTTGACGGTTTTGTGGTAGCGGACGGAGAGCAAACCGTCAGAGTTTGGATAGACGGAGAAAGATACGTAACCGTGACGATTACGGTCACCGTCCGGGAAGCATTATAAGAAATCATTTCTCAAAAGGAGAATAAACAATGAATAAAACAATAAAAAAGACAAGTTTTGCCGTGGCGATCTTCGTGCTTGCGTTGATCGTACTTGCGGCGACTGTCGTCGCCGTTCCTCAAACGGCGTACGCCGCCTCGGACGTGGAGCTTCCCTTTACGCTCGTTGCGCCTAAAAACGTTACGATCACGAAAGCGGACGGCGATTCGCCGACGACGATGGGCTATGCGTTCAGCATAAGCAACGAAATGAACGACTTTTTCGCAGGATATGAAAACGCCGCGAACGCCGGAACGCTTGCACAGTACTTGACAAGCAAGGGCGTGACCCATGCCGACGAGATGTGGATGCTCGTGCAAATCGACTGGGCGCTTGACGACGTTGACGATGAAGTCAGCGGCTGGCATTACAACGAATACTGGAACGCTGCTCCTCTCGGTTCGCTTGGACAAGACGCGGACGGCAAGTATCATTTCAGCACTTGGGACGTTGTCGATATGGGCGTCAACACCTCTCAAACGGTCACGGAAACTTGGTTATATCGCGGTTTCAACGAAAGCGAATGGCTCGGCGGCGAAAATTTCGTCGGACTCAAGGATCAACTCCGCACTTCTCAATATACTTTTGAGAATTATCAAGAATATGGCGACGTCAACCTTTCGATCGACTGGAACCGGCACACGATCTATAACCGGTCGCGCTTCGTCGTCGTTTTGCGGGACGAAGACGCAGTCGCAGACAGTTTTGTCTTCTCCGATTGGTCGGCTGTCGCCGCCTACGGTAAGGATGCGGAGAAGGTTGAACCGCTTAAGCCGGGCGACGTGGTCGCGCCCACCATCACGGGGCTGAGAATGACGGAAGAGAAATTCAACGACAATCCCGTCGTTGCGTTTACGCTTACCGTGCCCGAAACGGTTGCGGAGCAAAAAGTGCTGGTCGCCGCGGCGAACGGCACGTTCCGCGTGGAAGTGGAAGCGAGAGTGAAAGGCACGAGAGAGTGGAAGGACCTGAACGTCGCGGGCGACGTCACGACGGGAGAACTGACGGCGTCGCTCCTCTATCTTGCAGAGCCGGGCAAACCCGTCGCCGCGGGGACGGAGATCGAACTTCGCGCGCGCTACTTTGTCGAACAAGCGGGACAGGATGGTTTTTATTCCGCTTACAGCAAAGTCATCGGCTTCGGATCGGACGATATCGTTATAAACGATACGCCGGCTACCGACAACAACGGAAATGACGGCGAAGGCTCTATCCTCGACAAACCGCCCAAGAGCGATTGTCCGATCTGTCACTTCTGTCCGCAGCCGCTCGGACTGTGCATCTTCATTTGGATCGCTATTGCAATCGTGGTTATTCTTGTAATCGTGATCATTATCGTGATTGCGACCAAAAAGAAGAAATGCCCCAATTGTAAGACCAAATGCAAAAAGAACGATAAATGCTGTCCCAACTGCGGTCAGCGACTAAAATAATACGAAAGTGAGGAATGCATAATGAAAAGATTATTTGCATTATTGATTACAATCATTATGGTGGCCTCTTTGGCAGCATGTGGCACCAACAATTCGAACACTAACGGAAACAACAGCA
>JAFXEU010000111.1 GCA_017520845.1 Kiritimatiellia bacterium
AAGTCATCCGACAGATCGACCGCGAGCGAATAGAATTTAAGCGCATCCGAAACAACCTCGGCGGAATCGCCGCCCGCTTCGCCCTCGATTATCGAAAGCTGATATTTGCGCGTAATCGCATATTTGCCGGCGTTCTTAACCGTAACCGTTACGGTGGCGGGCCCGGTTGTCGCTCTCTTGGGGGCGATGCCGTAGATCGTATTGGCCGCGATGGTATACGCGGGCGTCGTTTTAGTCGCCTTTACAACCGTCTCCTTGGCATAAAACTTAATACCGGAAGGCAAGCCCGAAACCTTGATATCGGGCAAGGACGCCGATTCTACCGGCACATAAATCGAAACTTGCGCATTAGTCGTTATTTCCGAAGGCAGGAAATCATCGCCGAGCGTGAGATAATCCTCTTCGACAGGGATGAACCTCGCAAAGATATCGACATCAAGTTCGTCGGCGAGATACGCGAGAGACGGATTGCGGTAATCGCCATACCCGACAAGTTCCTGTCCGGCCGCACACATCGCGTTCGTATACCATCCGGCGAAGACATAACCGGAAAGCGCGCTCGCCCTAAGCCGGGCGGTCTTACCGGGAACGACGGCCGCGCCGCCGCTCACCTTGCCGCCGGTCGCGGGAGTCGCGAGCGGCCTGACATAAACCTTGCCGGGATGAAGTTTATTCCACTGCGTTATTTCTTTTGCCGTCGCCGTGCCTCCGTCAACTTTGGCTTTCAGCTCGTCATAACCCGGGTCATGAATTGTAACGGTGCATATATCGTCATCGCCGAGAGCCATATTTTTGGGTGACGCGAGCTGCAATGTGAAGAATTCATCCGCTTCGACAACCTTGTCGGACTTGACGGGAATCGTGATCGTCTTTTCACCGATCTCCCCAGGTGCCCACGTAATCGTCAGCGGGAACTTGAGGTTGGTGATTATTCCGCTATCGGAAGCGGTCGATCGCTGACGATTGCCGCCGGCTATCGTTCCTTTCTTCAAATCAATATCCGCCGCAGACGCGGTATTGTATGCAAGCTGCACCTGAACAGAACTCCGCTTCGTCAAATTACCGCCAAAAACTTTGAATGTGAGATTATCACCCTCATTCGCTTTAGTCGCCTCAGGCGACATTTTAGCCGCGATAGTCTCCGGCGCAACAGTATTCCACCAGGCCGGATCTGTCGTGATCGGCTCGTTGTAGTCGAATACGATTGTCGCCGAATTGGTGATGACAAGCCCGGAAGGCGCGTCATCGCGAAGCTTGATGCGATAGGTGAGATGCCCTTCGCCGCAATGCGTCTCAGGATTATTCGGCGGCAGGAATCCGGCGACAGGATCGATCGGCCAGCCGGTATCGGTCGAAGGATCGACAATACGCAGATACCACTTCGCACACATTTTCTGCTGTCGATTGCTATCGGTTGCAGTCGTATCAGGTTCGATAGACAACTCGGTTCTTACGATCCAATTCGTACCGTCCATTCTCTTCTCGGTTATGCCTGAAGATTTCCCGGAAAGTCCAAGATCGATCTGATTGCCGAACGACACCTCGCCCATCTCGAACGTCGACCAGTCAAGCCATTCGCTCAACGGGTTCGTCACATACACTTCCTGCGCCGCCGCCGTCGCATTCGTCATATTCTCGAAATAGACGGTATACGTCATCCACTCACCCGGCTTCACAAAGCGTTCAGTATTCGGATCGCCAAGTCCGAGAGGGCCGGCCATTTCGTTAGGGTCGAGGGAGTAACGACCATCTGGAGCGCCACCAGTATACTGAGGCTCCCATATCTCCTCGCCAGTGGAACAGTCATGATAACGGTTAAATTCCTTCCTTTGGGCACTGAATGCCTTATTGGCCGTCTGCATAGCCGATGCCATAACTCGGATCTGCGAGATATGCTCGAAATAGTTGGGCCAATTCTCTTTGATCCGATAGCAATCGATCAGTAAAGTAAGAACCTTCATCGGATACGACATGCCATCAAGCGCCTCGTCCACGACAGGCGGTACCGTGTGACCAGCTATTTTTGCTGTGGTTTTCAATTTACACAACTGACTGTAGATAGCGTTTATGTCATCCAGCAAATCTACAGCTTCCTTCATTGAAGAAACATCTTTAACCTTTTTTGTGAGGCTGAAGGCTCTCGTCGTTAGTTCTACGGGATTCCCTAAAGCCGCAAATACAACGTTGTCGCCTGCCACCCAGTCGTTAATTCTGTCTAAAATCTCAGACATCCAACTTGAATTGAAATATTTCGATTCAAGCATGGCGAATACTGTCGACATCGTATCGCCAAAAAGTTTTGAGGTATAGGCAAGAAACGCCCAATAATTATCGCTACTCAAACATTCTTGGAATGAAAGAACTGCACTTCCGAAATCATTATACTGACGAACATACTCATTATACAAACTCATGTTTTCACTACACCGATACTCCTCCGGCGGCAGAACAACCTTAGTATTGAAAAGATACCATTTCGAATCTTCCAACACTTTACGCGCCTCTTCTTTTACGTTCCACCACCACTCATCATCAAAATCGACCGTTTTGTTAGAGCTCAGCAACAAAGACATCCTTGACGAAGGAACAAACGACGATATCGATTGTTTCGCCACATTAATATTCTGCGACTTCGCATCATCACCAACAATCTCCACCTGTCGGAGCATCATCCGGATCTCTTGTTTTCGGTCGATGTACCAAATAGAATACATTCCCTCTCCAAGACCATTCACTTCATAATTACCGTCATCGTCTATTTCAAACGGCTCGTACACCCCATTACCCTGTATGTACAATAACCCATCCTCAGCTGAAACTCCAGAGATACGCCCCGAAATCTCGTACGTCCGGCGCAAATCAGCATATACCGTCTGCTCTAAGTCTGTAGCTCCATCAACATACGATATTGCAGATTTGTCCCCACAACGCACTTCTATGCGCCACAAGCCTTCGCCCAACATTGAATACACAACTCTATCAGAAGACATAAATAGTGGAGAAACCGATTGCGATCGATCACTCGACGATGTTGCCTGCGAATATCGTATCTCATCACCATCAGTCTCAAAAATGACTGCAACCTTCCGAGAAAGATCTATGCGCGATAGCCCCAAATCAAGATCTACAGACGCCGACACGGCGATGCTGGAAATGCCCGCGAATTGCAGTGCGGCACCATACGCCATATCATACAGTCCGGTTTCGGAAATTCGAACTGAATAGCGTCCGTCTGCGTCGGTCGCCGTCTCGAACAAAACATCTGCGTCTTTCTTTGAAAACCCTATTCGCATCCCAGCGATGGGCTCGCCGCGTTCATCGACAAAACGCCCGACTATTGTTGAGAACCCGCCGAATTTGCGTAATTCCTCTGCATACGCGAACACGCTTTCAAATCGTTCCGCATTGCCACCGGACGCTGCCAACCTTGTCGCTGCATCCGACAATGCTGAAAAATACGACGCGGCATCCATCCATGGTTCGACGAACGAATTCTTGCCGAATGATGTGTAGACTGATAACGGATTTTTTTGTCCGGGAGTCAAAAGAAAGTCAACCGAATTTTCACTTCCCGGTGACAGCACGCCTGCCTTTGCCGACTGCGATACTGCCATAAACTGAAGTTGCGTTCTCACGTTCGAATCGCCAATATACGAAAGGCCACCTTCGCCAGCTGAGACAATCTGAAGTATCGGTGACAGGATATCCGCCGTCCCGTCGTTACCATATTCAATCCGGCACACAACCGAACGTTTCACCCGTACAGTATCCGGCGTCACAAGCCGCGCCCAGAAATGGCCCTTCCCCTCCGCTTTCGTAACCGTTACCACACTATCCAATTCAGCCGACTTTTCGCCACTTTCGACGCGAACGCCATACGTCACGCCAGCAGTTAGCGTTGAGCAATCGACAGTCGCAATGAGGTTGCCGGAGGCATCCTTTGCGATCGATTGCAATCGAACGATATCAGTAGCAGTCGCCAGAATAACCGCATTCGTCTCGCCGAAACCGGCGCCAGTAATCGTCAGCGTCGTTGTGCCGCTCGCTGGCAGCGTATTCGGCGTAACTCCCGTAATCACCATCTTCGTCGATTCGGTCATCATTTCGTATGTCGCCGTCTTATCGCTCTCCAAGACCACATACACATCCGTCGCGCCCTCCGGAACGCGGAACATGACACCGCCGTCCGCCGCCGTCATCGACCCCGACTGCGACGCGCCCTGCGGCATAAACCCGAAGCCCCATGTCACCTTAACGCCCGCAGGGACATCGAACTTGACCATGCGGTTCTCGTCATCCGCGCCAAACGTAAGCTTAACGACGCTCGGTGTACCGCCACCGATAACGCCCTCTCGCGCCACCGACGGATCAAGCGCCTCCGCCTTTACCGTAAGAGCCCGCTCTCCGACAAGAGCGTTATTGACGCCAAGTGCCCCTTCGAACACATCGCGATAGCTGTTTACATTGACCTTCGGATACCATTCCCCTTCCGAAATCGGCGGAACCGTGAAATATCCCGAGCAGAAAATGCTTCCGCCCGGCGCAATTACGCCCGTGGTTGTCTTATTGCCGAGCACGACCTCGCGCCCGTTATTCGAAACGAGCGATACCGTATCGCGCCATGCGCCCTCCAACTCTCCTCCGCCAACATTCTTGACTTCCCATTTTACGAAGAGCAACTCCCCCGGAACGGCATTGGTTACCGTGCGGACACTCTGCGGCACAAGATCAATATCGCTCGTCACATTGCGCGGCATCACTTCGCAGATACCGATATCGGCGAGCTGTCCGACCGTATTCGTTCCCTGCTCAGTTACAGTAATGCGCGGCTGACCGTAATAATCATACTCCGGCGCGACCGAACTGTCAGCCGCGTCAACGCAAGGCGAACCTTCCTCAATTCTAAAGTCGCCGTTGTCGGGATCGACAAAAAGCGGATCGCCCCAGAGGTTGCCGTTCTTGCCGCAAACCATCATTGCATCCTGCTTACCCTCCGCCGTTAAAATACTGCCGCCCTCGTTCCAGAAACAGCAATTGTCGTATGTCGTTCCGTTCTGAGGGAATCCAAACGCCTCCCACGTTTCTGTTATGCGCGAGAAAATGCAATTCACAAAATGCTGCCCGCCGCCTTGCGTCAAA
>JAFXEU010000112.1 GCA_017520845.1 Kiritimatiellia bacterium
CGTCTTGGGCTTATTCCCTTTAAGGGCGACGATCCCTCGCACTATCGCGGCGATGCGCCGATAAAAGTTGAGCTCACTGATGAAGGTTTGTCCGCGCTCGGTACGACGAACAAAACGCGCACCGTCATTTACTTCGGCGGCCCGGCGGCGGTGCCCGGCGAGCCTGTCGCCGATACGGACGTCAAGGTTCTGGCGAAATATGCGGGGCGTATAATCAATACCAAGCAGCCTTTACCCGTGGAGGAAATGGTCGGCAAGGGCGCGTTTCTCGGCGGCCAAGTCGGTAAGGGAAAGATATTCGTTTCATGCCCCCATCCTGAAAAAGATGAAAGCACGTTCGATATCGTTACCGGAGGAATCAGGTTTTTGACCGGCGTTGAGCCTTCGGCCGCACCGACTCTCGACCGAGTCCGCGGCGCGGTCTCGGTCAGATATCGCTCTTCGGACAAGGCGTCTGCGCAATATCTCTTTGATGTGCTTACGCTTGATCGTCGTATAGATATCTGCCCCGGGAAAAAATTGGGTGATATGGAACACCTGGATGTCTATGTCGTTACGGACGAGGTTAAGAAAGGCGATGTCGCCGAAATGGAGTATTTCATCTCAAGAGGCGGCAGAGTCGTGATTGTTGCCGACACTGAAGCTGAGCGGCAAGCCGCGAAGAAAGTAAAAGGCGCTCTTATACTTGATTCGTATGACGCTGTTGTAGATGCGATATTGAAGTGATGCTATGATGATATTTGTCGGGTGCTATACAGATAAAGATAATCCCAACGGGTTAAAAACTCTCCGTCTTGACGCAGTGACGGGAGAGTTGGAACCGGTGGGAGAATATTCTCTTTCCAATGCGCTTTATCAAACGCTTTCCTTCGACGGAAGATTTCTGTATTCCTGCACAGGAGAAGGAATCGCGTCGTTGTCGATAGAGCCGGATGGAAAACTTCATGAGGTTGATTCTGTGCCACTTGGCGATTGCATTTGCCATGTGGCAGAATTACCTGAGTTAGGGCGCGTGGCCTTTGCCGAATATCTTGGAGGATTTGCCGGCTCTTGCGCAGTAAAGGATGGATTTTTCAGCAATGTTAAAAAACACCGGCATTACGGCAGTGGGCCTAATCTGCCGCGCCAGGAGAGCGCCCATTGCCACCAAGCGTGTAAACTTCCGGGAGATGCGGGTTATGCCGTCTGTGATTTAGGTTCGGATGAGATAGTTGAATATCCGCGCAATCGCGTTTTCAAAACAACGCCAAGAGGCGCAGGACCGAGGCATCTCTTATTTCATCCTGACGGACGACAGGCGTTTCTGGTGTCGGAATTAGGCAATTTGCTTTCATCACTCTCGTGGACGATTGAGGAAGGTTTTACTTTGATGGATTCCCATGCTACCCTAAGGAATGATTTTTCCGGGCTGAATCTGGCGGCGGCAATCCGCTTTACGCCGGATAATAAACGTGTTGTCGTTTCGAACCGCGGCGAGAATTCTCTCGCTGTGTTTGACTTTGATGAGAATACGGGAAAATTGACCTTTAAGTCTCGCACAATGCTTGACGGGAACTGGCCGCGGGATTTTATATTCGTAACGGATTCGCTCGCGCTTGTAGCGCTTGAAAAGTCGGGCGAAATTCATTCGTTGAAATACGATTCCCAAACGTGTTCGTTTACTCTTTTACATAAGTGTAGAGGGGTGTTCAGGCCGGTCGCATTAAACTCGATTTAAAGGAGATCTTACCTTCACATTTTTAAAATTGTGAAGGTAAGATTTGAGCGTAGCGAGCGGATGGAATGAACGGAGGATCGCCTACTGATGCGATGATTATGGTATAATACGAGGGTATGAGAATTGTATTTTTTAAGTGATATTCGAATAAACCCATATTCCGGAACTGAGAAGAACTGAAACATTTTACAATCTGAAAAATTAAAAAGGTTAATGAGATGGAAAGCATTGATTTGAAATCCAAGGAAGAATGTATGTGGGACGCGGCGTCACTCGGCGAGATCATGCTGAGGCTCGACCCGGGCGACGGACGAATTCACACGGCGCGCGAATTTAAAGTATGGGAAGGCGGCGGCGAATATAACGTCGTTCGCGGACTTCGCCGCTGTTTCGGGCTTAAGACGACGACGGTCACGGCGTTCGCCGACAACCCCGTCGGGCGACTTGTTGAAGATTTTATTCTGCAGGGCGGCGTCGACACGAGTCACATCATCTGGCGCGGGTTCGACGGCATCGGACGCGAGGTGCGCAACGGATTGAATTTCGTCGAACGCGGTTACGGATGCCGAGGCGCGAGAAGCTGCGCCGACCGCGGGCTTACGGCGATAAGCCAGTTGAAGCCGGGCGACATCGATTGGGATAAACTCTTCGGCAAAGAGGGCGTGAGGTGGTTTCATACCGGCGGAATTTTCGCCGCGCTTTCCGCTTCGACAGCGGAGGTCTGCATCGAGGCTCTCAAGGCCGCGAAGAAATACGGAACGGTAACTTCATACGATCTTAACTACCGCGCGAGTCTCTGGAAGTCGATCGGCGGTCAGGAGAAAGCGCGTGAAGTCAATCGCGAGATCGCGAAATACGTCGACGTCATGATCGGCAACGAGGAGGATTTTACGGCGGCGCTCGGAATCGAGGTCGAGGGCGTCGACGAGAATCTGACGACGCTGCCGATAGAAGGATTCAGGAAGATGATCGAAAAGGCCGTTTCCATTTATCCGAATTTCAAGGCCGTCGCGACGACTCTGCGTTCGGTGAAGTCAGCAACCGTCAACGACTGGAGCGCGATTTGCTGGTATAAGGGCGAACTTCACCGTTCCAAAGAAAGACCAGGGCTTGAGATTTACGACCGCGTCGGAGGAGGCGATTCGTTCGCGTCGGGACTTATCTACGGTCTTATGACTTTTGATGATGCGGCCAAAGCGGTCGAATACGGAGCGGCGCACGGCGCGTTCGCGATGACGACTCCGGGCGACACTTCCATGGCGACAAAGGCCGATATCGAGAAGATGGTCGGCGGCGGCGGCGCCCGCGTCGACAGATAACGCGGATGACCTTAGACTCGTGGCTTTTATGGATACTTTCCTCAAGCGTCTGCTTGAGCATGTACGATCTATGTAAAAAAGCCAGCGTCAAAAACAATTCCGTCTTCCCGACGCTTTTCATCACGACCTTCACCGGTTGGGCGGCATTGACGCTGATACTTCTGTTGACGGGGAGGATGGGCGCGGCGGTCGATATAGCGCCTAAGCATATTTCTCTATTGCTGGTTAAAAGTCTGATCGTCGGAGCGAGTTGGACGGCGACATATCTGGCCCTGAGAACTTTGCCCATTACGTGCGCGGCTCCCATCCGCGCGTCCGGGCCGTTTTGGACGCTTATCGGCGCGATACTGATTTTCTCGGAAATTCCGAATATGATTCAAGGCGTGGGTATGGCGTTTGTTCTCGCGGGATGCGTTTTCTTTTCGCTTTCGCCCGCGAAGGATAAAGCGGCTGGCGGGATTAAGGCCGTTTCCCTGGCGTTTGCCGGAACGGTGCTCGGCAGCTGCAGCGCTTTGTACGATAAGCATCTGATGCAGGGGCTGGGAATTTTGCCGCTTACGGTGCTGTGGTGGTTTCTCGGCGGAATGATGGTCATGTATGCAGTACTCGCCGCGTTTAATCACCGCGGGTTCCAGTGGCGCCTTACGATGCCGCTTACGGGAATTCTGCTGACGGCGAGCGACGCGTTTTATTTTACGGCGATAGCGATGCCCGAATCCCAGATTTCTGTTTTAAGTCTGATAAGGCGCTCAAGCATAATTCTGACATTCTTTATCGGCGGCGCGCTTTTCCGCGAACGCGATCTTCGCCGCAAAGCCTTCGCGCTCGCCGCGATATTATTAGGCGTCATTCTTCTTTGCCTTTAACGGGAGCGGGGAATTCCTTCGTGAGCGTAGCGAACGAACGGAATGCTTTTTATGATATAATTCTAGGATGAAAGAAAAACATATGGAAAACCGGATTGAACTACGTTCGCCCGTCGACTTTAAGGTCGACTCTTCAGCTTGCCTCAGATGCGGCGCATGCGTGCGCGACTGCGCCTTTAAGGTTCTGTCGTTCGACAGGACGGGGCTTCCATCGATGCCGCATCCAGAAAAGTGTATGCGCTGTCAGCACTGTTTCGCCGTCTGTCCCGTAGGCGCGATTACATTTGACGGAGTGAAATCGTCCGATGTCGCCGCCGTGAAAGATCTCGAACTGCCGAATGCGGA
This sequence comes from Kiritimatiellia bacterium, assembly GCA_017520845.1. Taxonomy (GTDB): domain Bacteria; phylum Verrucomicrobiota; class Kiritimatiellia; order RFP12; family UBA1067; genus UBA1067. Next base: position 4,248 of record JAFXEU010000112.1, read on the forward strand.
TCAGATCGCCAATTGGATCAGATCGCGCCGCTCGGTCAGAAAGTTTGCGGTGGAAGATGTCGATCCTGTCGTTCTCGACAAGGTCCTGAAACTGTTGGCCAACTCCCCGACGGGATGTAACGCCCGAGCGCTTACATTTACGTGCTATCCGAACCGTGCCGCAGTTAACGGATTTCGCAACGCTTTTTTAAAGGCGGTCGAAGAGCATCGCGACGGCTCGAAACTTCTCCCGCGGTGGTTGGCCGTTCCCGCCATTAAACTGCGCAAGGGCGGCGAAGACATTTTCTTCAGGGGGGCTTCGGGTATTCTTATCGTTTCTTCGGATGAGACGGCACCCGGCGTCACGACACCGCAGGAGGATGTCACGATCGCCTGCTCTAATTTTGAACTTCTCGCAAACGCGAACGGTATTTCAACGTGCTGGTGCGGCTTTTTGAAGCTTGTCCAGAATGAGATACCCGAGCTTCTCGAGAAGGTTGTGGGCATGCGCAGGACAACTCCGTTCTACGCCATTTTGTTCGGCAAGAAAGCCGTTAAATACATGCGTTGCGTGGAGCGAGGCGCTTATGCCAGCATTGTCTACAAAAACGCCGAAAATTGAGCGCTAAAACATAACACTACCACAAAGTGCCGCAGAAGTGCTATAATATAGCGGTTATAACCAACAGTCAAGGAGGAAAATAAAATGGCTTATACTATTGCCGCCGATAAGTGCGTTGCGTGCGGATGCTGCAAGGACTCGTGCCCCGCGGAAGCGATTTCCGAAGGTACTCCCTACTCGATCGATGCCGACAAGTGCCTCGATTGCGGCGCCTGCGCGGGCACCTGCCCTGCTGAAGCTATTGCTCAGGCGTGATACACGTTATCAAAGAAACGCTGCTTCTTCTTCCGTTCCTCTTCGTAACCTATCTGGTGCTGGAGGCGATAGAAGCGCATGCGGGAGGTGCGCTCGAGAGATTTCTCGAGCGCTCTCGTTCTATAGGCCCCTTGGCGGGCGGCCTATTGGGCGCCGTGCCTCAATGCGGCGTATCCGCGATGACGGCGTCGTTCTACGCCGGAGGAGTGGTTTCCGTCGGGACGCTGCTGGCCGTTTTTCTTTCCACTTCCGACGAATTGATTCCCGTCCTCATTTCATCCCGGATTCCGGCATCGATAATAGCTAAAATAGTCGTGATGAAGATCATCGCCGCCGTCGCGGTCGGGTTTACGGCCGGCGGATTGGTTTATCTCGTCCGGCAGAAGAACCGCGCCGTTGATATTGAAAGGCTTTGCCGTCACAGTCATTGCCATTGTCATAAAGGTAAGGGTATAGCGCTGCCGGCCCTTATTCATACTGCGGAGATTTTTGTCTTTATTCTTGCCGTATCCCTGGCGCTGCATTTCTGTATGGAATATTTCGGTTCCGGTCACTGCTGCCATGAGCATTGCGGTCACGGTCCGTTCGAATCGTGGCGGCTTAACACCCCGATAATCGGCGAACTGCTCGGCGGGCTCGTGGGGCTTATTCCGAACTGTGCCGCATCCGTCGCTTCGGCCAGACTCTATTCAGAGGGAGTGATGAGTTCCGGCGCGATGATGGCCAGCTCCTTTACCGGCTGCGGAGTGGGGCTTCTGGTTCTTTTCAGGACCAACAGAAATGTAGTCGAAAATGTCCTAGTTCTGATCTCCGTTTACGTATGCGGCGTTGTTCTCGGCTGGCTTTCCGGTTTTCTGCTGAACATTCCGGAATTCTGAAGGAGGGGTTATGGGTGTTGTTCCAAGATTACGTAATGCCTACGGGTGGATAAAGACTACGGTTATGCTTTTCTTAAAAAGCAACTGTTCCGTTTATGCCGCGAGTCTGACTTATTATTCCATGCTTTCCATAGTGCCGATTCTTTGCATTCTTCTTATGCTGGCGAAGGCGGTCGGGTTCGATGATTATGCGAAGGAGAAAATCCACTGGCAGTGCGAGCAGTTTATCTCCGAGTTTGAGAACGCGCCCGAAACGAGTATAACGTCGAGGGCGTTGGACAGCGAACAGAATATCGCGGCCAAGGCCGAAACGGCGCGGTCGTTCGCGAAGGAGGCGCGCGATATCGAGAAGAATCTGCTTGACGGTCTTGATAAGATAGATTTCGGAACAATGGGCTGGATAGGCTTTATAACATTACTGTGGACGGCATTATGCTCTATAGGCGTTGTGGAATTCAGCTTCAATGAAATTTGGAGCAGCAATAACCCTCGTTCGTTTTGGAAGAGATATTTAATGGATTTCGCCGTGCTGGTGGTTCTGCCTCTCTTTATAGCCCTTTCGATTTCAATTCCGCTGCTTTCGCTGATAAAGGGCGTTATTACAATGACGCTTGGAGCCACGTTCGTGACCAAATGGCTTTCAGACGGCGTTGTCTGGCTTCTTGATTCGGTCGTGACGCGCAAGATGCTGACTTTGGCGTTCTCATCGCTCACGTTCGCGTTTCTCTTTAAAATCCTGCCGGCGGCGAAGGTGAAATTCAAGTACGCCTGGTGGTGTGGAGTCGTTACGGCGGTGATGTTCGGATTCTGGCTTAAGATATGCACAATCGCCCAGGTCGGTATAGCTCGCTCGTCATTGCTTTATGGCTCTCTTGCATTGCTGCCGATAATTCTCGCGTGGATATTCATCAGCTGGCAGATCGTTCTCTTTGGCTGCTGTTTGGTCAGAGTTACCCACGCCGGAAGATATGTCGATAAAAAGTCTTCCCCGCCCGACGCGAAATGAAACGCGCTTTGCTTATAAAAAACGGATTGATCGCAGACGGTACGGGCGCCGCCGCATTCAAAGGCGATGTGCTTATAGAAGGTGATAAAATAACTGATGCGGTTTACGGCGGGATTGCGGGTGATATTGATGCCGAAATCATCGATGCTGCCGGGAAGGTGGTCTCTCCAGGTTTTATCGACTGTCACGCGCATTCGGACGCGTATCTCGTGCTCGAGCCCGACGCGCCTTCAAAAATCACGCAGGGTATAACGACTGAGATAAACGGACAGTGCGGCGGGTCGATCGCGCCGCGTTACGGCGAGGCGCGCCTATCGTCCGACTGGGCTTCGCTACTCGGAGAAAAACTTTCATGGCGATCGCTTAAGGAATACCGGGAGGTTCTTGAATCGGTCAAGCCCGCCGTGAACACGATTCAATTTATTGGTCATAACACGCTTCGCTCTTCCGTCGTCGGGTATGCCGGCCGCGCGGCGAATGATGACGAGGTAAAGGAAATGTTATACCTTCTCGAACGCGAACTCGACGACGGAGGTTACGGCTTTTCGACCGGGCTTATCTATCAGCCCGGAAAATATTCCACGCCGGACGAGGTTCTTCAGCTTGCCCGCGCCGCCGCAAAAAAGGGCGCGTATTATTCGACACACATGCGTAGCGAAGGCGACGCGATTCTTGAATCGATCGACGAAGTCATTGAGCTTGCGCGGGAGACCGGGATAAAGGCTCAAATCTCCCATCTGAAAACAAGCGGCAGGAAAAACTGGCCGAAGATCGACCGCGTTCTGGAGAAGATAGAGAACGCGATTGGGGATGGGCTTCTTCTTGGGAGCGACCGTTATCCGTTCTGTGCCGCGGGAACTGATTTGGACGTCGTTCTTCCCGACTGGGCGCAGGAGGGAGCGGCCAAGGCGGAGTGTGCACGTCTTGCTAATCCCGCTACGAGGAAAAGGATTGTCGACGAGCTGAACGCGTCCGACCGCGATTGGTCCGAGGTCATGATCGGCGGAACCTGGAGCGACGAGACGAAATGCGCGAGCGGCAGACGCATAAGTGAACTCGGCGATAATCCCGGCGAGACTGTCTGTTCCATCCTCGAGAAAGACCTCTGCCGCACGGGCGCCTTTTTCTTCACGATGAGCGAAGACAATTTAAACCGCATTCTTTCGAAGAGCTGGATTCTTCCGGGATCCGACGCTTCTTTGCGCGCACCGTGGGGACCGCTCGGTGCGGATTTTTCGCATCCGCGCGCGTATGCCACGATGCCGGAGTTTTACCGGCGTCTGCGTTCGCTCGGATTTTCGCTCGAAGAGACGATTAAGCGAATGACCTCGATGCCGGCTGAGCGCTTTGAAATAAAATCGCGCGGCGTTATCAGAAAGGGGGCGTTCGCGGACGTCGCGGTCTGGAGCGAGAGCGAATTTGCGGGGCGCGCCACCTATACTTCGCCGCACGAATTTTCTTCAGGCATCGATTACGTCGTCGTCAATGGTGTCGTCGGTTACCGTTTCGGGAAATTTACCGGCAACCGCGGTGGGCGTTTTATTTCGAGATGAATTTTTTTGATATAATTTCAGATATGGAACAACGAGATTTAAACGAGATGCTTGACGAAGTCAGAGCAAAAATCGCCGCCGCGTGTGAACGTTCGGGGCGGAATGTCGATGATGTTCAAATCGTAGCCGTGACAAAGACTCACGGGGCGGAGGTCGTCAACGAGGCTTGGGCCGCAGGGCTCAGGATTGTCGGCGAGAACAAGGTCCAGGAGGCTGCGTGGAAAAAGGAGGCGAGCGTAAGCGGCCCCGAGTGGCATCTTATCGGTCATCTCCAGAGCAACAAGGTCCGTCAGGCGCTTGAGATTTTCGATTTCATCCATTCCGTGGATTCCGTAAAACTGGCCGACAGAATAAATTTCATCGCGGACGAAATCGGAGCGCGCGTGAGGATTCTTCTCGAGGTGAACGTTTCCGGCGAGAAATCCAAAAACGGAATGACGCCCGAGGAGGTCGAGCCGACGATCCGCCATATTCTTGAAGAATGTCCGCGCATCACGGTTGAAGGTCTTATGACGATGGCTCCGTTTTCGGAAAATCCGGAAGACGCGCGGGTCTACTTCAGGCGTTTGAGGGAATTGCGCGACACGGCCGAGAAAAATTTGAACGTCGGCCTGAAGCACCTTTCGATGGGTATGAGCGGCGATTATGAGGTTGCGGTCGAGGAGGGTGCGACGTTGGTCCGTCTCGGGACGGTGCTTTTCGGCGACAGGCCGAAAATAAAATCCGTCCGCGCTTCCGCCGGGGATGACGATTTTTCCGCAGGCGCGCTCGACTCATATTCGGGTGCGGGTCCGACCGTCAGGGTCTTGGATTGACAGGGTATGAAAAAGCGTCTTCATTTCGTCATTACGGCGGGGCCGACGAGAGAGTTCTTGGATCCCGTGAGGTTTCTCTCTAATCCGTCGACCGGCAAAATGGGTTTCGCGGTCGCCCGCGCAGCGGCGAGAGCGGGTCATGACGTTACGTTCGTCGCCGGGCCCGTGGCGCTTAAAACGCCGCGCGACGTAAAGCGTGTAGATGTCGTGAGCGCGCGCGAAATGTTCGCCGCCGTAAAGGAGGCGGTGACGCCGGGATGCGTATTCGTCGCGACGGCGGCGGTCGCGGACTGGCGCCCGGCGGTATGTGCGGGAAAGAAACTCAAGAAGACGGAAATGTCGAACGTTATAAAACTCGTAAGAAATCCCGATATTCTGAAATCAATTGAGGGATGCGTTAAAATAGGTTTCGCGGCGGAGACGAACGATGTTCTTGAGGAGGCTCAGCGAAAATGCCGCGAGAAGAATCTTGCGATGATTGTCGCCAACGACGTTACGGAAAAAGGCGCCGGATTCGGCTCGGATACGAACCGCGTCGTCTTTGTTTATCCCGACGGGCGGAAGGAACCGCTTAAGAAAATGTCGAAGCTCGCGGTGGCGGGCAGGATTGTGAGGGCTTGTGAAAACATTTGTTCTTAACGGCTGGGCGTCGAGCGAAGCGGCTTGGGATCTCTGTCTTTTCGAACGGGACAGAATTTTCACCTATACCGAACTTCTTGACGGAGTCGCAGAGGATGCGCTTGAGAAAGAAAAGGAGTTCGTTCTGGTCGGCTGGTCGATGGGCGGAAGTTTCGCTCTAAGGTATGCGATGAAGTTTCCGAAAAAGCTCAAGGGGCTTGTTCTTGTAGCCGCGACGCCGCGTATGATGCGCGACAACAACTGGGAGGGTATGACGCCGCGCCGACTCGCCGCGCTCGAGGCGGGGCTTAAGATGACCAAGGGCGAAGGTTTCTTTGGAGTTCCCGAAGGCCGCCCCAATCCGTATAAGATGGACAGCGACGAGAATCTTGCCCGGGGCCTTGAATATCTAAAGAGTACCGATCTGAGACTTGATCTTATAGATCTTCTCGCGTCGGGTCAAGTCCGTTGCCCCGTATATATTTTTCAGAGCGAGAACGACGGCATCGTGCGCGCAAGCAACGCAAAATTTTTAAGTACGGTTTTCCCTCACGCTGAACTTGATATGATACCTGGCGGCGAACACGCGCTTCCGGTTACGATTCCCGAGAAAATTGACGTTGCCGTCGCAAGTTGCGTATTGTAGGTTGCGATATTTACCCTGTTTGAACAGTTAGCGGACGAGCGCCAGCGCAACAAAAATTTCATCCTCCCTATGATTATCGGCGCAAAAATGATATAATTTAGACGTTTTCTGACGAGAATTTTATAGGACATGAACGAACTGGCCATACAGGAATTATCAAACTCCGATTTGATACGTTCGCGAATCTTCACGATTCGCGGCATTCAGGTTATGCTTGATAGAGATTTAGCGGAGTTGTATGGCGTTGCAACGAAAGCCCTGAATCAGGCTGTAAAACGCAACATTGAACGCTTCCCCGAGCGTTATATGTTCCAGTTGAATAAAGATGATGTTGCAAATATGCGGTCACAAATTGAGACCTTAAACAGCGATAATCCTGGTTCTATCTTGAGGTCACAAATTGTGACCTCAAGATGGGGCGGTACGAGATATCTGCCTTATGCTTTTACCGAACATGGCATAATTATGCTCGCTTCGGTATTAAACTCTCCAACTGCCGTTGAAGCTTCCGTTCGCATCACAGACACTTTTGTAGCCATGCGCCGGGCATTGGCTTCTATCGCACCGCTTTTGTCGCGGATAGAGGCAACAGAGCGTCGGCAGTTAAAGCTTGAGGATTCACAAGTCAGGAACGAGGAACGCTTTAAGTTAATTCTTGACGCGATGCAGGATAAGAAATTTCCGCCGCAAAAAGTATTCTTTGATGGGCAGGTTTATGATGCGTTCGAGCAGATGAAGAAATTCATACGTATGGCGAAGAAAGAATTGATTATCATCGACCCGTATTTCGCCGATTCCGTTTTGCCGCTCCTCGCACAGAAGAGAAAAGATGTTGAAGTTCTCGTTGTCAAAAATTCACGCAGTAAACTTCTTCATGATGTCGATGTCGCGCAGTTCAATACGCAGTATATGAATTCGCTCACAGTCAAGGTTTCTGACCGCTTTCACGACCGTTTTCTCATTATCGACAAAACGACGCTGATTCACGTGGGCGCGTCGCTGAACCATCTTGGAAAGAAGTGTTTCGCTTTCTCATCGCTTGATAAGTCCAACATCCCGGACATATTGGCGAAGATATAATTTCAAAACCCGCAGAACTGAACAATGAAAGGGAGAACTCAATAACTCAGTAAAACGGACATAGGACGGAGCAACCGCTTCGTCTCCATAACAATTTGCATAGCTGCAAAGCGTACCCGCCGCGCAAGCGGGGCTCGCGAATATAGCGAGCCAAGCCGAGCGTAAGCGAGTGCCGAGTCGTCGAGTGGAATGTAGGAAGTTTCAGATGGACGACACCTTGCAGAGGAAAACGCAATCGCGTTTCGCCTCTCTTTGTGTTTCCATCAAGGCATCCTACAGCCTCACTCGAGACACGAAGAGAGGCTTTTATTTTACCCTTGATTCGTGTTTGACCGCAGAGCGGCGACACTGAACAAGGGTAAGCCCGACTCTTGGAAGGTGAACACAACGAGGGCAGGGAGTAAAGGATGAAAAATTTATTGTTCGTATGATTGTCTCTAAAATGATTTTTAATAAAACAAATGTAAAGGAGGTAGATTCATGTTCTGTACAAACTGCGGAAACGAAATAAACGACAAGGCTGTTGTGTGTGTCAAATGCGGTGTTGCTGTAACACCTATGGCAGCATCATCAGATACAAACAGTAACGAATGGTTGACAGCCTTGTTGCTATGTTTCTTTTTTGGATGGATTGGTATCCATCGTTTCTATACCAAAAATACGGATATCGCAGTAGCTCAACTCGTACTAGGTATTTTATCTTGCGGTATTATCAGTGGTATATGGTCTTTAGTGGATTTTATTTTAATTTTGTCCGGCAGTTATAAAAAAGGCAATGGACAATTACTAACACAAAACTAATAACGAAAGGAAAGCCATGTTCTGCACCAATTGTGGAAATGAAATTGATGACAAGGCGATTATCTGCCCAAAATGCGGAGTGCCTATCGAAGGTAAAAACAACTGTGTAATAAAGTCTTCAAATGTTCTTATTGGAGCGGCATTATCGTTATTCTGTTGTTGGCCTCTTGGTATTCCCGCAATTGTATTTGCTTGTAGAGCAAATTCAAAATTAAAAGCGGGTGACATTCAAGGTGCGCAAAAGATGGCTAAGACGGCAAAAACACTGACGATTGTAGGCATAATCCTTGGATTGATATACATATTCATTAACATCATTCAAGCCGTCACATCTGAACTATAAACTAACACAATAAGAAAGGTCAATTGATATGTCTTTTTGTAAAAACTGTGGAAACAAACTCGACGAGAAAGCTGTTATTTGTCCCAAATGCGGTATGTCTGTTCAAACGAAAGAGGCATTGCTTGACGGTGATAATGCAGCCATGCGTATGTTACTCCCTGTGGGAAGATCTGGTCTCGCAATTGCAGCTGGTTATGTTGGATTGCTGTCGCTTGTGCCATTTGTCGGGATTATCGCAATATTACTTGGTGTTTTTGCGTTGAGAGATATTAAGGCTCATCCCGAGAAGCATGGAGCGGGTCGTGCATGGTTTGGCATAATTATGGGAGGAGTATTTTCCTTGCTTTATTTTTTAATGATCTCATAGTGAGAGACAAACGGATTCATATAATTTTAAAGCGATTCATTGCGTTGGCGGTTTTAATCGTCAGCGCAATGAGTCTCATGGTTCTCTATAATTTTGATCCATCAGCTTATAACTTTTATCCAAAGTGTCCACTTTTTGTGCTTACAGGTTTCAAATGCCCTGGGTGTGGTGTGTCCCGCGCATTTTATCAAATCTTGCATGGAAATATATGGGAAGCATTAAGATATAACCCTATTCTGGCTGTTATTATACCAATAGGTATTTTTTACACATTATCGTCATCGCATAGCAAAAAGATTGCATTGAGTGTAGTTTTTTTAATTGTAACGGTAATTTGGTGGGTTTTGAGAAATCTAATTCATTTATAGGAGATCCAAGCATTTTGTCTACGCGAAACAAGCAGAAAAACATTCCCCATTCCCCACTTTCGTGTTTTTCGTGTATTTCGTGGTCTGAAAAATCTCCCTTCTCTCACCATGAGAAAAGAGAAAATGTCAAATTATTACCTATAAAGGGTATATTTTGACCAACATCCGTAAGTGCTCCGCGAATAGGACAAGACAGTTTAAATTGACTACCGAATTGGCTCCTATCAGCCAAATCGCTTTCTCAAGAAAACGACAAACTCCGCACTTCTTACCTTTTACCTCTTACTTTTTACCTTTCTTTAGGTTTTAGGTTAGAGGTAACAGGTAATAGGTTCCGCCAATTCGCAAGGCGAATTGGCGGAGAGGGAGGGATTCGAACCCCCGGACCCTTGCGGGTCAACGGTTTTCAAGACCGCCGCTATCGACCACTCAGCCACCTCTCCAAAATTCATCACATTTGATAAAACACAAATGTTGTGAATATTATATCAAAATTTTCGGTTCTCGTGTTGGGTGTAGTTGTTTCCGACGAAGGTCTCTGACGATATTTGCATACAGTACAAATGTATGATAAAATTGCGCTTTATAAAATGATGTAGAGTTACGTATGCAAGAACCTGCGTCGGTCCGTAAAGGTGAAGGTGACTATTCCCAAAAGTCAAGGAGATAAATGATGTTAACGAGAAGATTTTTTATCGGGGGACTTGCAAGTTCCTTCGCCCTTGGCGCGAACCGTATTTTCGCGGCGACAGGCAGGGCGCCGGAGTCGGGGCGCCCCGAGCTGACGTTCGGCGTTGTTTCCGATATCCATATCGCGATGGCGAAAGGCGGCGCGGGCCTAGATCTTCATTATTGCACGGAGACATTCAAGTCGACGCTGGCGCGTTTTCGCGATGCCGGTGCCGACGCCGTAGTCATCGCCGGTGATATGGCGCATTTTGGACTCGGCGACGAACTTCTCGCGGTCGGTAAGGCGTGGGAGAGTGTTTTCCCGAACAACCGGGCGCCTGACGGGAGAAAAGTTGAAAAGTTTTTCGTCACGGGCAACCACGACAATTATATCGGGCGTGCGCGTCGTGTGTATGCCGATAAGGACGTTGCGCGCGCTAAAGCGTTTTCAACCGATTACGCCAAGTGGTGGGATTTAGCGTTTCATGAAGAGTGGAAGAGCGTATTCGAGAAGACGATAAAAGGTTATTCGTTTGTGGGTTTTAATTGGATGATCGGAGACTGTAACGGAAAGATCGAGAGATTCACCAATGAAATTCCAGATTGGTATTTTAAAAACGGCAAGAGGCTTGATCCTTCGCGTCCGTTTTTCCATATTCAGCATCCGCATCCCAGGGGCACCGTGTACGGACCGACCGTTTGGGGCCAGGATAACGGCGACTCGACCAAAACTTTGACAGCGTTTCCGAACGCTGTAACATTCTCCGGCCACTCCCATACTTCCATTACGGATGATCGCAACATTTGGCAAGGCGCTTTTACATCTGTCGGTTGCGGAACTCTTCGAGATGTCGGGTTTTCAGTGCCGGGCGTCAAACTGCCCGATGCCGGTTACGAGAATTACAACGCCAACAAAAAGAAAAAGAACGCCCGTGAGCTGAACGCCGTTAAAACGATGGATGTATTAAACCGTCTTGAGTGTCGTCAGGAACAGCTCGTAAGAGTTTATTCGGATCACATGACATTCTCCAAGCGTGAGGCCATTAGCGGCGGATCGCTGGGGCCGGATCTCGTAATGCCTCTTCCTGCGGCAGAATCTAAGCCGTTTGATTTTAAGGTGCGCGAAGCCAAGGCCATGGCGCCAGAATTTTCGAAGGGCGCCGCATTGGAGATTAAGCTTTCGGAAGGCAGGGTTCGCAAAGGAAAGCGTAAAGTTCCCGTATTTGAGATCGTCATTCCTCAGGCAGATGCTCTCAGAAATGTCCGTGCCGCTCTCTATGATGTCGAAATAACGGCTGCGGACGGCTCGAAGCTGTCGCTTGCCGTTTTCAACGACGCTTACCGTCATTCGCCCGATACGCCGAAGGGTAAGGCCGGGACCGTCTGCAGCGTAGCGTGCGAGCGAATTCCGAAGGGAGCATTTACCGTTTCCGTCCGCGCCGTTTCGTGCTGGAACCGCCGCAGCACGCCGCTTGTTAAAACATTTCAGGGTTGCTCGAGTTGAGGAAGATGCCCATCAGCTTGCAGGATAGCAAAAACTTTAAATTACAGGAATAACATTATGAAAAAAAATACAGTCCTTTTGTTTTGTGGAATTTTCTTTAGCATAATGGCGAGTGCCGTTCCTAAAAATTGGGTTTCTCAGGCTCGTTCATATTCTTTCAAGCCGTCTGATGAAAGCGATTCGATGCGCCTTACTGTCAAGTTTAACGGTCCGGCACTGGGTATAATGGAGATTTATCCCGAATCGACCAACGATGTTATTTCGATTCACATGGCTCCGCGTACTCAATACGATCATCATGTATGGGGTAAAAGGGAAAAAGCTGACGCGTATCACTATAACGGTCTTCGATTAGATGTAAGAAGTAGGCACAAAACCCGCGTCATCGGATTTTTCAACATCTGGTGGGGGTATGAGTTCGTTTATTGGTTCAGACCGTTTTTCGATTCCAGCAAGGGGCTTTACGATCATAAGCAGGTTACGAGTTTTATGCCGAAATGGGAGAAGGACTGGCCGCTTTTCGAAGGCCGCGAAATGGAGTTCAAGTTTGAATACAACAAAGAACGCAACAGAACCGAAGTATGGCTCGATCGAAATTTCGCCGGCAGTATGGCCTATCGGGGGAAAATCAAAAAGGTTAATCTTAAACTCTTTAGTCTTCAGACCAAAAAGGATGAGCCCGCGAAATCGCATCCCACGGCGACTTGCGAAACGTATATGGCCAAGAGCGCATCAAACATGAAGCTTCCCGCTCGCCGCGGTCATGTGAACGATCTTATGCGCGAGAACGCCAAAATCTTAATTGATCCGAAGTTCAAAAAGACGCTTGGTGGAATGTTCGATGTTTGGCCCACGGAACTGTCGTGCGATTCGGGTCTTCATATCCGCACGCAGCACGCGCGTTCGTTCGGCTCGGATCCCTACTATAATCGTACGCCTTGGCAGACAGGACCGGAATATATGCATTGGACCGTGCCGGGTAAATTTTATCACGAGGCGCTCATTCTTTGCGCGAATGTGCCGCGTAAGGATACGACGCCTGTGCTCGGCACGGCGCTCGGACGTTACGGAGTCGCTGCGAATCCCGAGAATGTTGCGACAACGTTTACTGATCTCTCGGATGAGGCGGTGCAGAAAAACAAGGACGTGCGTAAAGTTGGCGTTGTGAAGTATTTTGAAAACGGTGAAAAAAAAGAAACTCCGCTTTATCTCGTACGTCAGCGTATCGATATCGGCAAAATGCTTCATGTCGTCAACGACAAGCAGATTTTCGGCTACAACGAAATCACGAAGCGCCACAGCCGTATGCCGCGTTATCAGCGCGATTCCGGCAACTATCTCGATTTTGAACTTATCGGAGCCAAGAATCAGAACAAGGTTCTCTCGTCGATTCAGGTATTCGGTTGCACTTTGAGAACCTCGCCTTACAAGATGGATATTGTTGAGTTTGAGCGCGGCAATATTTTCCACAACGACGAGAAGCCCGAGACCGGTGTTGAGGTTGTCGCCTCGCATGATAACGTCAAAGGCTCCGTCGCGTGGGAGATTCTTGATGATAATTTTAATCCGCTTAAGTCTGGTGAGATACCTTTCAGCTTGGCGAAGAAAGGCGAGAAGAAGATTCTCAAAGTCGATCTCAATATGAATCAAGTCGGCTGGTATATGCTTAAGTATCGGTTTAAAGACGCTAAAGGGACGACGATCGTTAAGCATGACGCCGCGTTCACGCTTTTAGGTAAGAACGACCGTGAAGCCGGTTACGAGTCGCCGTACGCATGCTGGCCGCAGGGCACCGGCTGGAGTTACAACAAGAACAAGGGCGGCTGGGGCTTCAACAATCTCGGTAAATCCCAGTGCAATCCGAACCGCGCCGAAGTGGCGGAGATCATGTACAAGGCGGGTTACCACACCGCGTGGGGTCTACCCGCGTACGACGAGAACGAATTCCCCGATTACAAGCTCTCGCAGAGCGCGCTTGCGGAATATTGCAACGGCATTTACTGGCCCAAGAATCTCAGATACAACGAGAAGGATCTGCAGGCGATCTCGAACAGGCTCGACAAGGCCGTCGAAACCTACCGTGAGATCATCAAGCGCTACCCGCATTGCAAGACGATCCAGATTCTCCACGAGCAGGGCGGCAAGACGATTTCGAAGGAGCTGCTCGGCGAAGTCAAGGTCGAAGACCGCAAGCCTTACCGCGGGCTCGACGGCCCGCACCTCGTAGTGTGGGCTACAGAGTGCGCCAAGCGCATGAGAAAGGAATTTCCCGGCTATCATCTTCAGCTCGGCAACGGTTCGAGCTCATGCGAGATGATCGGATTTCTTTTGCGCAACGGATTCGATTTAAGTCTCGTCGATACTCTCGGTATCGAATCGAAGGGTTTCTATACGATGTCTGAAATCTGCCGCGAGTTCGAATCTCCCGGAATGCTCTGGGCTCTTAAAGAGACCGCCGCGATGTACGGCTACTCCAATATGCTCGTCAATGCGTGCAACGAGTACGTGTTCCGCCCCGAGAGGCCGGGCGATGTAGTAGAGTCTAGACCTTACGATCTGCGTATGCGCATGACGAACTATGCGATGCGCGATTGCCTCGTGTCGCTCGCTCACGGATGCTGGACGATTTCGATAGGTCACATTGAAGACTGTGACGAGCCCTACTACAATACGAACTGGGGCGCCGGCGGGCAGTGCACGTTCTATCCGATGTCGTACCCCAAGCGGATGTTCACCGCGCTTGCCAATTTGACAAAGGTTCTCGATAAGCCCAAACTTTCGAAGTGCATCGACGTAAAGAATGCCAATGCGGTCTGGGCGGTCGAGTTTTTAAGAGAGCGCAGAAAGCAAGATTACGCTACGGCGGTCTGGGCGGCTTCTGCGCACGGTAAGATAGAGATGGAATATCCCAAGGGCGTTACGGTTCGCCATATCGATTGGCAAGGCCGCTCTAAAGACATAAAAGTTCCTTCAACAGGAAAGTTCGTTCTTGACGTCGGGCCTACACCATATTATTTAGTCTGTGACGAAAAGGCAATTGGAGCGACATACCTTGGGGCCAATAAGGTAAGCTTACCTTCAAATATTAAGAAGATAGCTTCGGTAACTCCTAAGACAGTCTACATTCAGACGAACGGTCATAAGGGTTGGTGCCATCAGGGTTGCGCTTGGGGATATTTTGACATGAAGCCTTATCATGATGAAGAGCTTAATATGGATGCTACGGAGTTTGTTCTCGACCGCACAAAGGTTAAACCCGCTTCTCAGGCTATTGAAGAGCTTTGCACCTTCGGCTTCAAGTCTAAACAGGTTGATCCTGACGGTTACGATGAAATCGGCATTTGGGTTAAAGGAAACGGTACCTTCGGCCGCACCACGCTTATGGTGAATACGTCTTCGGGCACGCGCCGCGTCGGCGCGTTCCAGGATCGCTCCTCGATCTGTTTCGACGGATGGCGGCTTTTGCGGGCGAAAATCCCCTCGATAAAACCCGACAAGAACGGCAAGCGCTGGATCCGCCCGGCGCAGTTCATCTTTGGAACAGGTCGTTACGCGCTCAATCCGAAGGACATGATCCCCGTTCCCGAGAACATCTGTGTGGGCGATGTAGTCCTAATCGACTCCAAGTCCAAGAAGGACAATGTCGAAAAAGGCTACAACGCGATGGACTTCGTAAGCGAGAAGGATCTGTAACCGCGCTTTACGATATCGTTTCAACGCGCGCGATGATGTTGCTCATGTGACGGACAACATCGCGCATGGACGAAATGACGCCGACAAAATGAAGATTGGTTGTGGTTGTCGCCTGCGATTGCAACTTGTCGACAAGCTGGCATTTCTTTTCAAGCGCGGTTTTTCTGGCTTCGATGTCGCCGTTCAAGGCCTTGCGGATATTTGACGACAGTGAACGGATTCCGGTGAGCGTTTCGTTAATGAACGAACGTTCGGCTTCTGAGATGTTGCCGCTCAAGAGGCTCGCGCGTGTATTGAGGATAAGCGCGAGATCGGAGATGCGTTCGGTGTCGTTTACGCAGTGGAGGATTTCGGGGAGGGCGGAAGCGACGCGCGAGTTTATCTTATGCTGTGAAATTCCGACAAGATAATCGCGGATCGCGTTCTGTCTTTCGTCGATGGCGTCTTCCTTCTCCTGGAGAACGTCGCGGGCGATCTGGGCTTCGCCGAGCGCGGAACGGACGGCGACCTGGGTAAGTGTCGTCGCGCGGCGAAGCATATCGGTCAAGGCGCGAACGGATGCGACACACGCGATTTCGGGGGTAGCGAGCAGGCGAGGCTCAAGGATGGAGTCCGTTTTGCCGTTTTCTCCGCTTATCATCGAGGTGCAGAACTTCGCGATGAGGGGAATGAACGCCGTAAGGACGATAACGTTGCCCACATTGAAAACCGTGTGCGCCATCGCGACATGGCGTCCGGGGTTTTCGTCGGCGAAAACGTTTCCTTCGGTAATCGCGTTTACGAGATGGACGAAAGCCGGCGCCGCAACGCCGTTGATTTCGATTACGGCGAAAAAGCTTAATGTTACGATAATCGTCCCGAGAATGTTGAACATCGCGTGAGCGAGAGCTGTGCGTCTGGCGTTGGCGTTTGCGCCGATAGCCGCGAACGCCGCCGTAATCGTCGTTCCGATGTTGTCGCCGAGAACGATGGGAATCGCGGACCAGACCGAGATAACACCGCTGTTCGCGAGTGCGATAGTGATTCCGATGGTGGCCGAAGAACTTTGGACAACCATTGTACAGAGCGTGCCGACTGCAATTGCTCCAAGAACCGAAAGAATCGGCATATAACCGCTACCTTGACCGGGCGTGCAGTCGAAGAGCTCGAAGAATTTGCTGAATCCAGGTGTACGGGCCAGCTCTTTAAGTTCGCTCGACATTATCGTCATGCCGAAGAAGAGAAGTCCGAAGCCGAGCACTGTACGCCAGACACCTCGCGCGAAGACGCGCTTTGCGATCATAAGGCCGACGACGCCGAGCGTGACGGCGGGTAAAGCGATATCATCCAGCTTGAACGAGACTATCTGTCCCGTTATGGTAGTTCCGATGTTTGCGCCGAAAATAACGCCGATGGCCTGCTGGAGCGAAAGGAGCCCTGCGTTGACGAAGCCGACGGTCATGACGCTCGTCGCCGATGAACTCTGTATGAGAGCCGTTACGCCCGCGCCGGCCAGAATCGCGAAAAAGCGGTTGCGTGTCATATAGCCGAGCGCGGCCTTAAGTTTTTCGCCTGCTATTTCCTTGAGCCCGTCGCTCATAAGCCCCATGCCGTAGACGAAAATAGCCAATCCTCCGAGGACCGTCAATGTCAGATTAAGGTTTTCCATTACTTGTTTTTCTTTCTTTATTTATTGTTCTTTTTTTGTGTCGGTGGGATTATCTCAAATAATCGTTAGGGTAAAATTAGAGTTTGGTTAGAGTTTTGTTAGGTTTAATCGAGATAGAGGGGTCTGTCCCCATCAGGGAAGGATAAATGAGAATCTTATGCGGGAAATGTGAGGCGCTCTTGTTTAGCGTATTACTGTGTGGTATCATATTGTTATGAAGTCTAAATTCCTTTTTACCGCGTTTTCGCTAACGGTCGTTTCGCAGGTCGCGATCGGCGAAGTTAAGTTGAACGGGCCTCTCGGCGAGAGGCTTAGTACGATGATTGAAAATCATGTCGTCGCCCGCGACGTCGATTATATAACCGCACCGTTTTTCACAAAGACGGAACGCCAACGCCGCTGGCAGACGGAATTCTGGGGTAAGTGGATGCATTCGGCCGTTCCGTATTTTGAAATGACAGGGTCCGAAAAGCTTAAAGCATCGATTGACCGCAGTGTGAACAGGATTCTCTCGACTCAGGAGCCGTCCGGGTATATCGGCAATTATCCCGACGAACTGCGCTGCGGCGAAGGGTGGGACGTTTGGGGCATGAAGTACACTATGCTGGGGCTTCTTCATTATTATGATGGGGAATGGGGAATGGGGAACGGGGAACGTATCCCCCGACGACCGAAGGAAGGAGTCGCCGAAGGCGATGCTCTGGCAGGGGAGGGAGCGGGGAAGAGGGCTCTTGAGGCCTGCCGCCGTCTCTGCGATTACGTGATCGGCGAAATCGGGCCCGACGGGCGCCGCGGCCGCGAACTTTGGCAGACGGGGAACTGGTCGGGGCTGGCGAGTTCGTCGATTCTCGAGCCGGTGGTCTGGCTTTACAACCGCACAAACGATAAACGCTATCTCGATTTCGCGGCATACATAGTCAAGGGCATGACGGAACCCGCGTCCGGCCCGCGGCTTCTCGATCTCGCGCTTGAGGGTGTTTCGGTCGCCGACCGCAGCAGCTCCAAACACAACGGCGGTTATGTGATGAAGCACAACAGGCTCAAAGCATATGAAATGATGAGCTGTTATCAGGGGCTTTTAGAGTACGCGGAGGTGACGGGGCGGAAGGATCTTGTGGAAGCCGCCGTTAAAACGGGTGAGGACATAATCCGCGAGGAGGTCAATCTCGCGGGCGGATGCGCTTCAAGCGAGGCGTGGTTTCACGGTGCGGGTAAACAACATCTCCCATACACGAGGCTTCAGGAAACTTGCGTTACGACGACATGGATGCGGTTTTGCCGGAAACTTCTCGATGTTACGGGGGATCCTAAGTGGGCCGATCAGATAGAGCGCACCTTTTTAAATGCGTACCTCGGCGCGCTGAGATCGGACGGCGGCGAATTTACCGCCTATACTCCGCTTACGGGGAGCCGCTGGCACGGTATGCACCACTCCTTTATGCATACCGACTGCTGCACCGCCAACGGGCCGCGCGGATTTCTTTGTTATCTTAATGCGTTTTTCCGCGTAAAAGACGGAGCGGCCGTTTTGAATTTCTATTCATCGGCCTTCATGAACGGAGAATCGGCGAACGGAAAGAAAGTCGCGTTCGACATGTATTCTCTTTATCCGCGGAAAAATTATGCGCGAATCGTGAGTCATACCGACGGTGCCGGCGTTGTGCCCCTTAAACTGCGTATCCCCGCATGGAGCGCGAAAACAACGGTTAAACTTAATGGAAAAGTTCAAAAAGATGTAAAACCCGGCGCTTATTATACGATTGAACACGAGTGGAAGTGGGGGGATGTCGTCGAAATCACTTTCGATATGCCCGTTATTGCCCATACGATAGGAAAGAATGTCGCTTTTACGCGCGGCCCCGTGTTGCTCGCCCGCGACAGTCGTTTTAACGACGGGGATTTGACCGAACCTTTCAGGAAAGGTATAAGAAACGGCCAGGTGATGACGGCTTTCACGCCGGTAAGAACGCCTTCCGACGCTATGGCGATGGTGTTTTCAGCGACTCTTCTGATAGGCTCGCACCATGAAAATCCCGAGGCGGAGCTGCCGACGACGATATTTTTCTGCGATTATGCATCGGCGGGCAACACATGGACGCGCGACAATTATTACCGCACATGGTTCCCGGTTGAACTTTGGCCCGGTGATTGAATTAAGGCTTTTTATGAGAATTCTCGGAATAGATACATCTCTTAGATCCACAGGTTACGGCGTTGTGGATACGGCGGGCAGTAAGTTTATCGCCGTCGACTACGGTAATATCCCCAATGCCGCGAGCGTACCCCATTCGGAGTGCCTGCGAAAGATTCACGCCAAGATAACTTCACTTATTGACGAGTATAAGCCTGATTTTGTCAGTGTTGAGAAGGTTATTTACGGTAAAAACGCAAATACGATGATGATTCTCGGTGAAGCGCGCGGGGCGGTAATCGTAGCTGCGGCGGCTTACGGATTGCCGATATACGAGTATGAGCCGCGTCGGGCCAAGATGTCGGTCTGCGGAAACGGCCTCGCCTCGAAAGAGCAGATTCAGCGGATGGTGAAGACGCTTTTCAATCTTCCCGAACTTCCCCAGAACGATGCGGCCGATGCGCTTGCGCTCGCGTTCTGTCACGCCAACACAAAAACTTTTTTGAGCGGCGAAGAAAACCGCATTTGATGATTTGAATAGCTTGGGGGACTGTCCCCATTGGAGAAGAGTAATAGAAAATTGCGGTTAATACGATATTTTATTATGTTTTCTTATAGTGAGATTTTGACGCGGAAAAAATTTTTGAGTGCGGCAGATATTAAGTCTGCCTTCATCGGAGTATTTGGAGTTTGCAAAAAGGTTACAAAATATGTTAAACTACTTTGTAAACAATACTAGGAGATTTTCTTTATGGTAAATGTAAATTATGCTGAGGATATCGTTCCGCTATCATCTTTTAGAGCTGATATGACCCGTTTAATGGTTCAGACTAAAGAAACTCATCGACCAATAGTGGTTACGCAAAATGGACGGGCTGCGAATGTGTTTCTAGATGTCGCAGACTATCAGAAACTTATTGATAAAATTAATTTAATGATGGACATTTACAAGGGTGAACAGGATATTGCGGCGGGGCGAGTTCATTCGATGGAAGATGCTCGTCGTGCGATTGCTACTAATCTTGGAGTTTCTATCTAATGGCTATCGTTAAATGGTCGGATCATGCGCTTAATTGTATAAAGGAGCAAGCGCACTATATCGCGGAGCAATCATGTTCTTCTGAAATTGCCTGGAATTGGGCTAATGATATTTTCGCAGAGGCAGAAAGATTGACGGAGTTTCCAGATATGGGGCATCGACTACCTGAATAGGTAGAGGGGACTGTCCCCATTGGCGATAAATGATAGAAAATGAAGATAGATGCGGTGTTTTATCATGGTTTATGAAGTGAGAATTTGCTGTGGAAAATCTGAGCGAACGCCGCGCTTTTATTTTATCGATTAAAGTGGTATAATTGGTAGTGATGATGATGGATGATTATAAAAATTCTGATAACTTCCAAAGAACGGAGTGTTGTAAAATGATTTCACCCCACCACTTTCACCCCACCAATGGGGTCAGTCCCTCGGATTCTTATTAGGTTGATATGAAAGGAATCCATCAAATGGTGAAGCAAGCCAAGCAATTCGTGGCGATTTTGACGGTCTTTATTGTCATGGATGTTATGTGTTCCATGGCGTTCGCAGACTCAAGAGATTTGACGTGGCGGTTTAGGGCTGGCGGAATCGTAGCCGCAACAAATGTCGAAGACGCGGTGGACCTGCTTGTACGAAACGCCAGTAGTGGCAACGAGCTGATATTTTCTGTTACTGTCGTCAATGGCGAAGGCAACCACAAAGAGCTCCGAGGCCGTATGGCGAAGTTTGCGTCGGGAGCCATGGCATGCACAAACATGTGTAAAAGCTTTGTTGAGACTTCAATGATGCTTGATCTGTATTTCCAAGATGTATTTATTGATTATGGCGACATAGGAGATGTCTGCATAGCGAAGGGGAAGGATGCTCTGAGCAGAGATAGTCATTCGCGTTCCGTGTTTTACAATCCGAAGGCAGTGTCCTTCATGCGCGGCTGTTATCTTGTCGAAGTGTGCGGATCTGAAGCTGAGAACATGTATGTAGCGCGAGCAATTGACTATGTCATAAAAGCAAGGGAGAAAGGGGTCGGCGAGGCTTCTGGCATCTTGGCGGTTGAGTTGCTTCGCAAGCACTTTGGCCGCCACATGTCTCAAGCTGAAGTGTTCAGTACTCTTGCCGGGCTTAACCGCAAAGGTGCCGCTTTCTATCAATCGGCGAATGATGCGCTTCTTGATTTTGGGGAAGGAACTATTGGTCTTGATGGTTGGGCCATTGTGCGAAGAAGTACCTGTCTTCGGAACGGCGCGACATTCACAGTGCTTAAGGTGCGCAGTTTGGACGGTTCCGACATTGCGGACATTGATGTATGCGAGGCGTCCACGCCAAAAGCGGCGCTTGACAGTCTCATTGCAGACAAAGGGCTGTTTTCGGGTGTGACGGCGGATGAGGTTATGCGTTGGAGGCCCATTGGCGGCATAGGCCGTCGGTGCATCGGAAAGAGGGTGCTTGTTGCGGACATGAAGACAGCCACCAACCGCTATTGCGATGTCATATTCACCAGAGGCGGCAAAGCGATAGAACTCAAGACGAACAAAGTCGATGCAATTGACCTTGTCAATCTGGCTGAGCGGCTTGACGCGTTGATACTCGAAGCGACATCGACTAATGCGAAGTCTGCGAGCATAGCGGATGCGGCTAGGCGTCTGAGCGAGAGGCCGAAGACGGGTAAGTAGGTGTAGAAGCCTGAGATAATAATAACTTGGGGGACTGTCCCCATTGGAGAAAAGTGATAGAAAATTGTGGTTAGTGCGATGTTTCAGGATGTTTTAAGGTGAGAATTTGCTGCGGAAAATCTGAGCGAACGCCGCGTTTTTATTTTAAGGGTTAAAGTGGTATAATTGGTAGTGATGATGATGGATGCTTATAAAATATCTGATAACTATAACTTCCAAAGAACGGAGGGGTGTAAAATGATTTCACCCCACCACTTTTACCCCACCAATGGACCCGCGGATTCTGATATATTAGGTGCACTTGATGACATCGCAACGGCGGATGATGCCATGCACGATGTCGCCGAGTCGATTGAAAACTTATTAAAAGATTTAGGATTTATCGAGGAATGAGTGAAGAAATTCTAATCAAAATGTTTGATATTATTATTCCTTTATTAGGGGTAATTATTTTTCTGTTGTTGTATATAGAAAAATTACCAATAAAAATAAACAATGATTATAACAAGATTTTCTACAAGAAATATAAACTTTTTTCCTTCTCATGGCGATAGTATTATCGTTGTTTTGTGTGCTAATTATAATAGGATAAGGAAAATAGCGAGGGGGACTGTCCCCATCGGCGATACGTGATATTCGGAAAGTATTGATTTGTCGAAAGGAGCAACCCATGAAACCCTTTGCACGAATAAACTTGTCCTCCGTCGCTCTGCGTAGGGGGATCCTCGTCTCATCCCTCGCGCTCGCGGCGGCGGGGGCATTTGCCGGCTGGTTTGTGTCGACATATGGCGCAGAAAAGAATGTGTTCGAGGTTGTCAACACGAACAAGATGAGTTTTCGGAAGTATGCGTTCAATCGCTTGACGGGTGCGCTGAAAAGCATTTGCTGGAACACGTCAAAAGCCGAAGACTTCTACGTGAATGGTGAAAGCGAAATCACGCTGACAAGGAACGGCGAAAAGGCCAAGCTCGAATTTGTTTCAATGACTGAGATGGAAGATGAGGGCCTGGAGTCAAGTGAAAACAGGAAAGGGTCGGACGTGCTGGCGACGGTCGAGAGCCGTTTCGTTGTTCCGTCCGAGGACATCAAGATTTCTGTAACATATCGATTCCGGCGTGACAACGAGGTGCGCGTCGATTGCGCCGTAATCGCAAAACGGTCCTTGGCCGACGATTCTCGCTTGAGCGTCGCCTATCCAATAAATCGAGATTACACGAAGATAGTCAAGAATCCTAAATCCAGTGATGAAGTGCAGAATGTCAAACTTTACCGCGACCGCGATAAAGGCCCCACGTTGATTTTTGCGGCACGATCTCGCAAAGGGGACGAAGAGCTCCGAAAAGGAATATTCGGTGCGATATTTTCGTCTGCGCCGAAAGCCCGCATGGAAATCAACCTTTCGACAAAGGCCAATCCATTGTCGCCTACACACGACCGAATGTTGACGCTTTCCGCGCCCTTGCGTGACCCTGAAACGCTGGACGACGGCACACTGCGATACACATTCAACTTTTCCATTCCGCGTTATGAAAGGAAGTGAAACAATGAAACCATTAGCATGAATCGGCGGGAAATGTTGCCAGTGTGGAAGTGTTGCCAGAACCAAAACCAATTGCCAATGAAAGGAAAACGGCGATGAAGAAAATGATGATGGCGGCGCTTTTCGCGGCGATGGTCGCGGCGGTTTCGCAAGATGCGGCGGCAAGCAGGTCTGCTGATTGGTTCCCGGTTTCCATTTGTCTCACGATGGCAAGGCCAATACCGCCTTTCCCGTGCGACAATGTGGCGGGATTGTCGTTGTGTTTGCTAAGCGGAGAAGATTGCCCTGTCTATGGTTTACAGGCAAGCTGTCTAAGCGGATGCGCAGAGTCCATATACGGCGTTCAGACAGGTGCTGGTTATCAATGCGCGGATGACGTTTACGGGCTTCAGATCGGTGGCGCCAACGTGACCACAAACTTGCGGGGCGTTCAGGTCGGCTGTCTGAATGGGATGCGCGGATGTGGTTTTCAAGTCGGGGCTTGGAATATTGTCGATCAGACTTCGAGCGTTGTTCAGATTGGGGCGATGAATTCACATTTCTGGAAAATGGATGCGACTCAAAGTTCGGCGAGTTCGCTGCAAATCGGCATCGCCAACCGAGCGGATGGCGGTTCCCGTTTGCAGATCGGCGGAATCAACCTTTCGGATGACGGCTCCTGTTTCCAGATTGGGATATTGAACTTCCACAACGGTTGGATAACTCCGTTGCTTGGTTGGTCGTTCAAGTAGCCATAACGGGGGAGAATGTTGCCAAAGTGGAATTGTTGCCAAGTCCAATACCAATTCCCAATTGGGCGTGTTTAACATTGTATTCCGTCATGGTTGGCGGTTGAATTACCTTGTCTTTTGTTCAATTGAACATATAAACACCTTTGTTTTCTGTCTTAAAATTATGATATAATATGTACCGATGAAACGAAAGGAAGGCTGTAATGGAGAGAAAACTTGAAGAAAGCCTGAAGAATTGGAAGGAACGTGCGACCCGCCATCCTTTAATCTTGAGGGGCGCGAGGCAGGTTGGAAAAACCTATTTGGTGAGGGAGTTTGCCCGCAAGTGCTTCAAGCATTTCATCGAGGTCAACTTTGAGGAGGATGCGTCATTTGTCAAGTTTTTCGAGTCTAAAAACCCGAACGTCATTTGCGAACTTTTGAATTCTCGGTTTTCCGTGCCCGTAAAGGATGGCGAGACGCTTCTTTTCCTTGATGAATTGCAGGCGGCGGAGCCTTATGTTTTCGAATCGCTTAGATATTTCTACGAGAAACGTCCTGGGCTTCATGTGATTGCGGCAGGATCGCTTTTGGAGTTCATGCTCTCTGCCGCGACGCAAAATCCCGACAATGCGTTCCCGATGCCGGTAGGCCGGATTGAATACATGTATCTCGCTCCGCTTGACTTCGACGAATTTCTCTTGGCGGCGGGCAAGACGGGACTTGTCAACTTCATTGGCAGGTATTCCGTTGGCGACGACATGCCGGAGGCGCTGCACAAGGAATTGTCGCTGTGGCTTAGGCGCTATCTTGTGGTGGGTGGGATGCCGGCGGCCGTAAAAGCCTATATCGAAAGCGGCCTCGACGATGCGCAGCGCGAGCAGGATGCGATATTGTCGACCTATCACGACGACTTCCCGAAGTACGGCAGGCGGGCCAATGCGGAACTTTTGCAGAAAGTCTTTTTGTCTGTGCCGAGCCAGTTGGGGCGCAAGCTCATCTATTCGCATATCGATCCCGGAGTAAAGTCGAACGAGCTTTCCAAGGCGTTTTCGCGTTTGGAGCTTTCCCGCATCGTCGCCAAGGTTTGCCACACTTCGGCGAACGGAATCCCAATCGGCGCTCAGGCGAGCGCAAGAGAGTTCAAACCGCTGTTTTTGGACGTTGGTCTTGCATGCCATGCGGTCGGGCTGCGGCTGGACGATTTTATGGATGACGAGAGCTTGATGCTTGCCAACAAAGGCGAGATTTGCGAGCAGTTCGTCGGGCAGCATCTACTTTATTCCGGCAGGGAATACGAAGCACCGGCGGCGTATTGCTGGATGCGCGAGGCGAGAAATTCTTCAGCTGAGGTCGATTACGTCATCCAGATGGGAGGCGACATCATACCGGTTGAGGTAAAGAGTGGCGCGACCGGTAGCCTCAAGTCGTTGAACTTCTTCCTGAACGAGAAGAAACGTGATTTTGCCGTCCGCTTCAATATGGACGTGCCTTCGCTGCTTCCAAATGCCGAGGTCGCCGACAGCCTTGGCCGCAAATGTAGATATTCTTTCTTGTCGCTTCCTATGTATATGGTCTGTCAGTTGAAGCGCCTTGTGCGGGAAGCGAAAGGGAAATGTTGCCAGTGTGGAAGTGTTGCCGTAACCGCACCCCTGATTGACATCGCCTACGGCGACTCCTCGCTACAGCTCGTCGGGGGATATCCTTGCGGGGGTTCGCAACCCATAGGTACGCGAACACGCCGAGCGAAGCGAGTGCCGAGTACCAATACCAATTGCCAATGAAAGGAAAACGGCGATGAAGAAAATGATGATGACGGCGCTTTTCGCGGCGATGGTCGCGCTGGTGGCGCAGGCGGGGACAAACAACGTCGACATCGTCGCGGCGGCGCGCAAACAAATTGGCGTGAC
>JAFXEU010000113.1 GCA_017520845.1 Kiritimatiellia bacterium
AGTCGAAAATACTTCACAAGTGTTGTCGATAGTTGCAGCATATATAGATTATAATCCAGTTAAAGCAAGATTAACTACAACTCCGTCGGCATGGCGTTGGAATAGTTTCTCAACCGCTATTGGCGATGGAGACTTAGCTAATAAGTGTCGTAAAATGTATGAGAGAATGCTTGGCTTAAAATGGCCAGAGGCAAAAGCTAAAATGGAAGCGATATTTGCTGATAAATTACCTGACGATCTGTCGGCAGAGAAACTACAGACAATATGCGACTATTACGATGATGAATCTGCAAAAGCTGAGTATTATCGCGAGCATCCGCATCAATCAGCTGACGAAAAGACAAAGCCTTGGAAAAGGCAGATACGCGCATCGCAGGCGATACGGGTAACGTTGAAGATTTTCAAAGGCGCATTTATCGGTTCTGTTGAATTTGCATTGAAGACGATAATGAGCTTGCCGACGGATTATCCGATGCATAAAACGCGCTCGGCGAAACGCTGCAGGGCGCTAGATTGGCGAGAGCCGATAGTCGCATAGGCGAGCGAACGGTGAAGCCGGATCCGCCGAAGGGAAGGAGCGGACGACCCGGCGCAGCTTGACGATAAAGAGCAAGCTGAATTGAACGCATCGACGGCCTGATGAGGGCGGATAGCGAAAGAGACATAAAAGAAGAGCGAAAAGCGAAGGGAACTGCCGCGCGAGGAGCGCGGGCGGAGGGCGAAGCATTGTCGTGATGGGGCGGTAGGTGTGACGGGAGTCGGAAAATGGCGGGGTGTAGCCGATGTTGGGCGCTGTAATAGGGGACTGTCCCCCTGTGGGATTCTCATCTGAAAAGCGTACGATAGTTGAGGAGTTGGTGGAGATTGTTAGTGGTTAGGCGTAGGGGTAGAATGGATATTTATTCTTCATTTTTATGCGTGGCTCTGGCTGCGGTAGTCGCGCATTGAGACGCCGAAGCGCCGCTTGAAGAGCACTTTCGGCGGTGTGGGGTTATTCCAGCCGCAGGCTTCCGTAATCTCGGAGATCGGCTCGTCCGTCTGTCTGAGACGGCGTTTGACCTCTTCAAGCCGGATTCGCAGCATCGCCTCGTAGACGCTTTCGCCCTGAAGTTCTCTGAATCTTAGCTCGAGGAGCGAACGTGAAACGTTGAAGCGCCGCGCCACGTCCTTTACTCCGATTCCTTTACAGGCCTCTTTGTTTATGTAGACGAGCACCCGTTGGATGAACTTTCCGGCTTCTGACTGCGGTACGGTTGACTCTCTAAGTACTATAGTTCGTATTCCTACGAGTCTCAAGCGCTTCTCCAACGGTATCTTACCTCCGGCCATCATCACTTTTAAAAGTTCTGCCGCGAGTCGACCTTCGCCGATGAAATCAGGCTGGACGCTCGAAAGTTTAGGTTCTGAGTTTTCACATAGAATGGGGTCGTTGTTTACGCCGAGGATGCCGATCTCTGCCGGGATTTTGATTCCGATTTCATTGCATAAGTCCGCGATCTCAAACGCGCGGTCATCGCATGCCGCGAGAAGTCCGCATGGTTTTGGAAGCTCTTTAAGCCACTTGGTCAAAGTCTTTTTGTCTTCTATTTTATTTTTAAAATGATTTACGTCGAACATTTGCACAACGAATCCGGCGGCAGCGAGTGTGTCTTTGAAGTTCATGCCGCGCTCACGGCTCCAATCCTCGTCGGTGCGGTAGCCTGCGTAGGCGTAACTTTTATATACGCCTTGTTTAAGAAGGGTTTGCGCGGCCTCTCTGCCGACTTGAGCGGAGTCGCTTTTTACGAATGCGATGTTTGTTTTTCGTTCAGAGATGTTTCCGCCGGAGACGTTCATGATAACTGTCGGAATGTCGGATTGGGCGAGAACCTCGAGAGCGTCTTCAGTTCCCGGTATGCCGACTATGAAGCCGTCGGTGCCGCGTTTCAGTTCATGGCGTACGGTCTCGGCGGTGAATTCGTGTCTCGTTCTGTAGATGACGAGCTGCCAGCGGTGTCCGGCGCTTAAGTATTCGAATACGCCGTTGAGTTTGTCCTGACCGGCGATTCCCGCCATTCTTAGCGCGACTACGACGCGACGCGGGAAGGCTTTTGGTGTTTTCTTTTTCATGGTTGGTTAGTTGTTAGTCTTTAGTGGTTATTATATCATAATCGGACGATGATATTTGGTGAAAAGATAATGTAATTTTGGCGGATATATAATTGGTGTAAAAAGAGAGTTTTGATAAAATATTTGGCATGAAAGAGAAAGCATCGGTATATAAACTTCTTGCGATTGCAGGATTGGGGGGTCTTCTCTACGGAGTGGACTTCGGCGTTATCGCCGCGGCCGAGCCGTATATGAAGGCGCTCGGAGTTTACAGCGGCTCTCAAATAAGCCACATCGTCGGAGCGGTGCTTCTCGGAGGGCTCCTTTCGTCGATCACCTCCGGCTGGCTCTGTGACTTCTTCGGGCGCAAGAAGATGATCGTCGCTTCGTCGGCGATGTTTCTTCTTTCTATTCCGATAGTGTGCCTTTCTCTTGAGTCGTATCCGGTCCTTTTTATCGGGCGCGTTCTTCAGGGGATGAGCGCGGGATATATGGCGGTTGTCATGCCCATGTATTTAACGGAGACTCTGCCTGCCGATATACGCGGGCGCGGCACGGGGATATTCCAGTTCTGCCTCGGACTCGGGCTTGTGGTCGCGGCCGGAGCGGGGTGTCTTATTGCGATGTATTACGGCGCCTCCGACAGCGCGAACATCGATGCCGCCGGAAAGGCTGCCGCTTGGAGTGCCAATTTCTGGTGGACGATGATTCCTGTCGCTGTTCTCTTTTTCGGTAGTTTCTCGCTCCCCGAAAGCCCCGTCTGGCTCTCGGGAGGCCATAAGAAGGCTAAAGATTCCTTGTCGGTCAAACATGAAGGCGGCTCTCTTCTTCAGCGCCGGTATGTCGTTCCGTTTCTTTTGGCCGTTATCGTGCTTACGCTGAATAAGACAACAGGAATGAGTTCATTTACGAGCTATCTCGTTTCGATCCTTCAGGGTTCCGGTCTCGACGGAATGGCGGCGAACTGGGGCCAGCTTATCGTCAAGACGTCCAATATGCTTTTCACGATAGCGGCGGCGGCGCTTATTGACCGTGTCGGGCGTGTAAAGCTTCTTAAGCTCGGAACGGGCGGTATGGCGCTCTTTCTTGGGGTCATCGCGTCGATATTCCTGGCTGTAGAGCGCTTCGGCGTGGAGGCGACGAATTTGACCGGTACTCTTATGCTCGTATCGTTTATCTTTATGCAGGCTTTTTATGCGCTCGGCCCCGGGATTTGCGTGTGGCTCGTTCTTTCTGAACTTATGCCTACGCGCATTCGCGCCAACGGAATGGCCTGTGCACTTTTCATGAATCAGCTCGTAGCCTGGGGTCTCGCTTCCTGGTTCCGCCCATGGATTGAGGCATGGGGCTGGTCGTCGATGTTCTTCTTCTTCGCGGCGAACGGAGTACTTTATTTCATCGTATCTTTCTTCATTCCTGAAACGAAAGGCAAACCGATAGAAGAGCTTGAACACCTCTTCGATAAAAATAAATAATCTGAATTTTTACGGCGGCGCGTGAGGACACGCGCCCTCCCTAACCACTAACTACTAATTACTAACCCCTAACTACTAACCACTATGATCACACAAACATCCATCAGCTACTACGGTCTTAACTATGTTGAACACGCCGAGACGGACTTCAAGGAAATGAAGGCGCACGGAGTCACTCAGGTGATTCTCGCCGTAACGGAATTCGACTTTGATTTCTGGCGTCCGAATATTCCCGCCATCGTCGCCAAGGCGCACGAACTCGGACTTCGCGTTCTTATCGATCCGTGGGGAAACGGCAAATACTTCGGCGGCGAGCAGGTCTCGAAGTTCCTTCAGGACAACGTCGAGAACCGCCAGGTTTCGGCGCTCACGGGCGAAAAGCTTCCCTACGCCTGCTTCAACACCAACAGTTACCGCGACTACTTCAAGAATTTCTGCGTAACCCTCGCTCGCGAATGCAAACCCGACGGCTTTTTCTGGGATGAGCCGCATTACGCGTTCCCGAAGGGCATCGCGTCGATTACGGGCGGCGTCGCCGACGACTGGACATGCTACTGCCCCGTCTGCCGCAAGCGCTTCGAGGACTACTACGGCTATCCTATACCGCGCTATATGACGAACGACGTCAAACTCTTCCGCTGGCGCGAGGCTCTCGTCGTTCTTTCCGATACGTCCAAGGCGCTCAAGGAGATCGATCCCAATCTCGAAATCACCTGCTGCGTACACGCCACGCAGAACGGCTACTACGTAAGCGAATACCGTGGCTACGACAACTGGGATATGGTTGGCGAGTGTCCTTATTTTGACGTATTCTCAACGACGATCGTCAACTGGGCGCTCCCTGAAGATTTCTACCGCGACATCGTCAAACGCACCGTCGCCATCGCCAAGAAGTACGGCAAGAAGTCCGAGCGCTGGCTTATGGGTTATTATAAACAGCCCAAAGACTGGTCGCAGGTCGACAAGTGGGTCGATATCGCGGTCGCCGAAGGCGTCGACCGTCTCGCTGCGTGGACGTATCGCGGCGGCTACGGTACGGTAGTCGGCGCGCCCGATGCGCTCAAGCTTTGGGATACGATCGGCGAGAATTACAAGAGAGTGATTAGTCGATAGTCTTTAGGTATTACGTATGAAAGAATATCTTGATAATGTAACGGGTATCCTCAACAAGATCGAGGCGGAGGAGGGCGAAGCTCTCTCCGCCGCATCCGACGCCGTAGCCGACGCCATCTGCGGCGATAAACTCATTTACGTTTTCGGGTGCGGACACTCCCATCTCGTCGCGCTTGATACGTTCTATCGCGCTGGCGGTCTCGCCTGCGTTTCGGCGCTTTTGGATGAAGACCTTATGCTTCACGACGGCGCCGCGAAATCGAGCCGTATGGAGAAGATGCCGGGAATCGGCGCGGAGGTGTTCCGCCGCCACGCGGTAAAGCCGGGAGACATCGTCGTGATAATTTCCGCGAGCGGAAAGAACGCCGCTCCCGTTGAGGTTCTTCGCGCTGCGAAGGCCGCGGGAGTCAAGACGGTCGCGATCTCGTCGTCCGAATATCGCACGAAGGGCGGCGTTCTTCTTGACGAGGCGGATATCGGCATCGACAGCAAGGTTGCCTACGGCGATGCGGTTATTCCTGTAGGCGATGCGTTTATGGGCGGAATGTCCACTATCGCCGGGCTGTTCATCCTTAATTCCATGCTGATCGAGGGATCGCGCAAGGCGCTCGAGCGCGGCACGGTTCCGCCGATCTACAGAAGCGGCAACGTCGAGGGCGGCACCGCCGGCAACGCGCTTCTTGAGTCGCGCTATTTCGACCGCATAAAGAGGCTGTAGCTATGCCAAAAGTCGTAGTGATAGGCGCGGTAGGAAAATCCGTTTCAATGGACGTCGATAAATTCCATGTCGGCGGAGAGACGATTTTCGCGAAAAACGCGCACGGAGAATTTGGCGGCAAGGGCTTTAACCGCGCCGTCGCTTCCGCGCGGCAGAATGTCGAAACCGTCTTTGTCGCCGCCTGCGGAGCTGAGGACGCTTCAGCCATCGAATCTCTTTTCGAGGCTGAAGGCGCGCGCGCGATACTCGTTAAGCGCGAGGGCGAGCAGTCCGACTTCGCTTCAATCATAACCGACGCTGTCGGAACGACTCACGTAACCGTCTTTCAGGGCGCGGCGTTGAAGGTGGACGATGTAGCTTCCTTTAGAGAAGAAATCGCCTCGGCCTCAATACTCGTTCTTGATAACGAAATACCTGAAGAGGTTAATGTGGCGGCATCGGAGATTGCGGCGGCGAACGGCGTTAAGATTATTCTCAATCCGGCGCCCTATCGTCCGCTCGGCGAGCGGATTAAGGAGCTTGTCGATATTTACACCCCGAACGAATTTGAGACTGAAGGGCTTGAAAACGTTCGCGGCGAAGTTGTGGGAACGCTCGGCGCTAAAGGGTGCGTAATCCGCTCTTCCGGCGTAGTTGTCCCCCCGGTCGATCATGGGAAAAGCGTCGATACGACAGGCGCGGGAGACACGTTCAACGGAGTTCTCGCCGCCCGGCTTGCGGAGGGCGAGGCGCTTGAGGCGGCCTGTCTTGCGGCTAATGACGCGGCCGGATACGAGGTAACGGTCCGTTACGTCCTTCCGGCGATTCCTCGGAGAAAGAAAATTTAATAATAGAACTAAGGAGAAAAAATAATGAAAAAACTGATACTGTGTATGATAGCGGCAGTTGCCGGTCTGACGGCCGCTTTCGGCGCAACGGCGTTTAAGCAAGACTTTAAAATGGATACCTCTTCGTATGTGCCGTTTGATGCGGCAACTACGCTGACGCTTGAGTGCCCCGATTCAGAAGGCGCGAAGTGGATTAAGGCGCATTTCGCAGAGTGGTTCGGTAATGCCGCTCCGAAGGTTGTAGAGGGTAAGACGGAGCTTTCGCTCCCCGAAGCTCCCGCTGACGCGAAAGCCGACAGGCAGATTGCCACATATGACGAGGCGTATGCCGCCAAGGTCGACGCTTCCGGCGTTAAAATTAAGGCTCGCACTCTCGCAGGCGTCAGATGGGCGTGCAATACCTTAAGGCAGCTCGCAATCGCTAAGCGCGGAACGTTCAAGGTGGAAGGGCGTATTCTCCCGACGCTTACGATCGTCGATAAGCCTCATCTCGCCTTTCGTGCGGTGCATCTCTGCTGGTTCCCCGAGACGCGCGGTGAGCAGATCGAACGCGCAATTCGCTTAGCCGCGCTTTTAAAGTTTAACTATGCGATTGTAGAGCCTTGGGGTACGTACAAGAGTGAGAAACATCCGTGGTTCGCGTGGCCTGACGCTCCTCTTGATAAGGCGGAAGTTAAGCGCCTTGTCGCGATCGGCAAAGATCTCGGCATAACGCTCATTCCTCAACTCAACTGTTACGGCCATGCCTCCTTTGCTCGCAGTTCGTCCAAGAAGCATTCAACGCTCGATATAAATCCGGACTACGAGCCGCTCTTCGAGCCGAACGGATGGGTGTGGTGCATCATGAATCCCGAGACGCAGCGCGTTCTGCGCGAAATCATCGCCGAGATGCATGAAGATTTCGGGAATCCTCCTTATTTCCATATCGGATGCGATGAGGCATTCGGCGCACAGAAATGCCCCCTTTGCGTTAAAGGCTCGCACTCTGAGCAGCTTCTCGCTCATCTCAACGGGCTTTCCGATTTTGTAAAATCCCGCGGAGCTCGCGCGATGATGTGGCATGATATGCTTCTTGATAAAACCGATCCGAAGTGGAAGAACTTTGTGAAATTCGGCTCTAAGGAATCCGCATCGATCGTGGATCGCCTTTCTCGTGATCTTATAATCTGCGATTGGCAGTATTCGTACGACAATATGAAAAAGAAGCATGTCGAGTGGCCTACGATTTCCTATTTCGCAGATAAGGGCTTGGATGTCGCAGGTTGCCCCTGGATGAATTATTTAGACATGATGACGATGTCGGAGCATATCGTCAGCAAGGGAGCGTTCGGTTTTATAGAAACTACGTGGCATCGTCTTCGCGGCAAGGAATGGGAAAAAATGTATATGAATGCCGCACACGCGGCGTGGGGTTCTCCCGTATCTCACGGAGTTTCTTTTCAGCGCTCGCTCAGGCTTGTCGGCAGGGATATGAAGATAAAGAATTATCTTGATACCGGTTATATCAATTATCAGATTCCGCCCTCTTACAATGGCGATTGATACGTGATAAAAAAAGTTTAAATCTAAAAGGAATAAAAAATGAACTTGAAAAAAATGAACAAAGGACTCGACTTCCTGCGCGATAAATATGATGCGGCGAAGGGCGAGATAACGGTTAAGGACGGCCATTGCTACGTCGGTGCAGTGCCGCTTCTTCCCGGTCGCATGGAGCGTAAAATCGTCGAACTCAAGAAGATGACGGAGAACGGAACGCTCGAGGGCGTGTCCACGCTCCGCTTCGCCGCATTCGTGCCGAAGGGTGCGGATATTGAGGAAGTTCTCGCTAAAGAGCTTGATCTCGCCGCCTATCTCGGAGCGTCGGACGTAGTCCGTGTTATGGCGGCCGGTAACGGCGAAGCGATCAATGTTCTTGCGAAGCTCGCCAACGACGTGAATGTTTCCGTCGAGGTCGCGGCTTCTCTTCCTAAGGGCGAGGCAGCGTTCGACCGCCACGAGATTATCGCCAAGCGCGGAGTCGCCTGCGATCAGACGGTCGATACCCATACGCCTCACGCTTCCATCCGCTGCTACGGCGCGAAGGGTGCCGTCGAGTATACGGATGTCGATACGGAGCTTTTCGGGCTTACGTACGAAGAAATCTGGAACGTCCGCGCGGCGTTCGCGCTTCTTCAGAAACGCGCCGACGCGAAGGTCTGGAAATCGGCGTGGGCCAAGGCCGTAAAGGCGGCGGATCTCGCGTTCAAGGCCGATAAGGCGAAGACCGCCAAGACGATAGCCGTCAAGAAGGGCCTCGACACCAACCAGTCGATAAAGGTCGCAGAAGTAAGATAAAGACAGGATTAACAGGATTTACAAGATTGAGTATGGCTTCCAATCTTGTTAATCATGTAAATCCTGTCAAAAAAGAAAGACAATATTTTATGAAAGCAGTAAAAATCGCAATGATGGGCATGACGCACGGCCATACCCGCAAGTACTATCAGACGCTTCTTGACAATAAAAAACTCGATTGGATCGCTTCATGCGCCCAGGACGAGGATGCGAAGAAGACATACGAGCTTTATCAGACGGGCGTCCCGTGCTATCTTGATCCTGAGGAGATGTACGAAAAGCATCCCGACATTGAAGCGGTTGTCATCGCTTCCGCGAACGACAAGCATTTCGAGCAGATGAAGTGGTGCGCCGAGAAGGGTATCCATATTCTCTCGATGAAGATTCCCACCTTCGATATGGCCGAGTACGACGCCATGATCGAGATGTGCGACAAGGCCGGAATCGTCTGCCAGATCGAACTTGAAATGCACTACAATTCCGTCGTCCGCCGCCTGAAGAAGCTTATCGCCGACGGCGCGATCGGAAAAATCAAGTCGTTCCAGGCTACGAACATCACGCTCTCTCCCGTCTGGGCGTTCCCGTGGCAGGGCGATCCGAAGGCGAGCTTCGGAAAGGTTTCGCGCCTTAAGAAGGGCGATGAGCGTTTCAAAGGCGGCGCGCTGTGCGATCATCCGCATATTTTTGATCTCATCCGCCATTTGACCGGCAGTTCGTTCGACTACATTTACGCCGAGGTCGCTCCGAACCTGCGCGACGGGCTCAAGGTCGAAGATATGCTTATGGCTGTCGGTAAGATGAAGGACGGGACGGCGTTTCTCTTTGATCCGAGCTGGTCTCGTTTGGAAGAGAAGCTTAAAGTCCCCGGCCCTGGCTGGGAGCGTTTCCCTAAACGCATGGAGGTCAATGTCACCATCACGGGCGAGAAGGGAATGATTACCTGCGACTGTTTCGGTCCGAACGTCTATCACAACGGCGCTCCGAACGACCGCTACACGGTGCAGTACACGTACTTCGACGAATGGATCGGGCTTATCGACGAGTTTGTCGACTGCATCCGCAACAAAAAGACTCCGCTCATCAATTTGAAGTGGCATAAGGAGTCCATCCAGGCGATGCTCGGCTGCTATGAATCTATCGAATCTGGCAAGATTGCGAAGATTTAACGAGAGGGATATACATGGGAGACAAATGTTAAAAAAAATTCTATCAATATTTTCCGCAGTCGCTGTCGTAGCGACTGCGGATGCCTCTGTTAAACTTCAGCTAGGAAAGCCTGACGGTTATAAGACGGTAGGTAAAGCGCAGTTGTTGGGCTCTAACGGCAAGCTTGAAGAGGGGCGCGCTTTCATAGCGGAGCTTAGAGCTCGGCCTGAAGAGGGGCGTACCGTCGAAGAGATTCAATCTGTCGATATGGCTGAGTTTGCATTTCTTCGCAATAACATAAAGTCAGAGCGGAAGCGTTGCATCGAGTGTCTGAAGTCGGTTTACGATACGAACTGCACGAGTTTTTGGGGGTGGGCGGCATATAACTTTCTAAAAGAACTTGGCTCTGACGTGAAAATGCCTCCAAAAGATCCTCTGTACGGTCTTGGCAAGTGGGGAGACGGGGTTGTGAATTTGGAGCCGAAGAGATTGGGGAACGGGGAACGAGGAATGGGGAACGGGAAATCTGGAACGGGGAACTTTTTCTCGTCTCTTGAATATCCCAAAGGTTTTACCGTCGATGATCTTAAGCCTGGCTCTCCCGTCAGGCGGGCGATTTTGAGGAAGCGGCTTGTTGAAATCTGCGGAGAGAAGAAGATAAAAGAGATACTGTCTGCCAAAGGCGGCGAAGAATTGTTTAACCGTCTTTGGAATGACGACGCTATGCTGGAGGACTTTCTGCTTTCAGGTCCCATTACAGACGCGCCTTGCGCACTTGAGACCTTGATGACTATTTTCCTGAATGACGGGAAGGAGGGCTGGACTAAAACCGATATGGGGCGTAAAGCCGCAGTCGCAACTGCTCTAAACGCATTAAAAGAAGATGACATGGCTTCGACCGTTCGCTATTGGGCGGCGTTTCGTAGAATCGGCATGGCTGACAGATTTGTCCCGGAAACGGCGAAGCGTGATTGCCGCGAGTGGCGCTTTATTGTGCGCCGTCCCGTAGATCCTGCCGATATTCTTTATCTTAACGCCATCGTTGAATTTCCCAAGCGTTATATCTCCAATCTCTCGCTCGCTAATGTTCCATACCGTAAAGTCAATTGTTTTGGAGACAGAAAGTTTAAAAAGGTTAATAACGGTTCCAGGAAGAACGCGGGGTTTTATGCCCCATGGAAGGATGCGTCCTGGCCTAAGCCTTATATGCATTCGACTGTCGGCGGCGTGTGCGTTGAGCAGGCGCATTGGGGGGCAAGGTGCGCCAATGCCCACGGTATAATGGCGGAGACGGCGAGACAGCCGGGGCGGAAGGCGACGAAGTTCATAAAACGCGCTCCTCCGCATCAGTGCTGGCTTTTCCGTGAAGAAAATGGTAATTGGCGTTTAGTCAACGGCATTAGACCTTATACGGGAGCCGAGTTCTTTCTTTGGGGGAAGAAGTCGTATCAGTATCTGGTATCTGTCGAACGGGCGTTTGCGGATCGCGAGGCACACGATGAATCAGAGCTTCTCCTGTTTGCGGGGCGTGTAAGGGAGGCTGCGATGCGCTGTCCCTACAACTGGACCGCGTGGCGCGCTTATACCGACAGTCTCGTCCGTGACGGGGCGTCGATTGACGATTGGAGGCGTTATCTCGATGAGCTTCTTCAGCTTGCTCCTGAAGGGCGGCTTGCGAGCTGGGATTTTGCTTACGAGGCCGTATGCGCTCTTCAGAAAGAGGGGCTGAATGAAAAAGGACTTGCCGAAGAGGTGGAGAAGGTGTTTGGCGCACTTGTGTCGCCGAAGACGAAGATTTCTGAAGAGATGGATTTTTATAAGGACGGATTGGAAAGATTCCTTAGATTGTTTAAGAAGTCTGATGAAATACAGGAGCGAATCCTGGCAACGGCATTAAAGGCGAACGGCGAGAGCGCATCTTATTTTCCGCAAATCCTTGATTATGCCGTACAAAGATTCGGCAAAGATAATAAGCGGCTTACCCGGCTTATCTCCGCTTCAGTTTCATCGGCTGAAGGCGGTGACTCAATCGGAGGGATCGATTGGAGACGGCTTTTTTCAGCGAAGAGAGTCCTGGATGATATCACGGCGTTTCGCACACTCGCGAATTTGCGCAACGAGAGCGATCCTCCTGCCGGTGACATGAAAGTTTTGGAGGAGGATTACGGCTCTCCTCTCGTTTCGGGCGATGCGCTTTTGCGCTTGTCGAGCAGCGCTAAAAATGACACTTTTGAGGATTATCCCCGCGTTACCGACGCTACGGCGTACGATTCTAAACGTGCAAGTCTTTTCAAGACAAGAAAGCGGGACGGCTCATTCGCGATTGTTCAATTGGCGGGAAATGTTACCGTCATGGGCGTGACGGTTTTAGATGCGCCGGATGATTTGATCGTATGGGTTTCCCGGGAAGGAGACGAATGGGTTGAGGTCGGCAAGGCCGGAAAGGGGAAAAACAGGGTGGATTTGCGTGCGAATCCGCAGACGGTAAAGTTCGTTAAGATAGGATTTGCGCTCGACGGACTTAAGAGGGAGTTGTCGCTCAAAAAGATACTCGTCTACGGAAACAGATTGTATTGATTTAATTGTAGACACAAGAAAAAAAGAAAATGAAAAAAACATGATTCCCGCCTGGGCAGATGGCGGAACTGCCGGTATAGCCAACCGCCAAACGCTATGCAAAACGCACAACCGCGCTGTAGTTAATTATCATTCCTTCGTGAACAAAGCGAACGGGCGGAATGTCTTTTGAGGAATTGGTTGCCCTGGGTGCAGGCGGCGGCGCCACTCTTTGGGGGCGACGCCCTCTGAATCTCTGAAGATGTTGGTGAAGTACGCCGCGTTGCACCAGCCGAGCCTCGCGGCGATCTCGGCGAGAGTGAGGTCGGTGGAAGTCATCAGATGCTTCGCTTTGTCTATTCTCATTCGCATCAGCATTTTGTCGGCGCCGGACTTGCGCGAGGCGAGCGCCCATACCCACTTTTCGCAGCGGTCTTCCATCGCCCCGAAGAATGTCGCATAGCGCAGTTCGTACTGGTGCCCCATCCTGTCGAGAACCAGGCCGCGTTTTTGTACCGCGTAGACTTGAAATGCTCTGCCGCAATGCGTCCGGTATAACCTTCTCGTCCGAAAAGCGTACCATCGTCGAGGAGTTGGTGGAGATTGTTAGTGGTTAGTCGTTAGTTGCTAGCGGTTTAGGTGTAGATATTAGGTGTAGGGGTAGAGAGGAGTTAGGGGTCAGGAGTTAGGGGTTAGGAGTCAGGTGAAGGTGAAGAGTGGATATTTATTCTTCATTTCTACCGCTACCGCTAACGACTAACCCCTAACCCCTACCGCTACCGCTTTTCTCTACAACAAACTCTGAACTCGAACTCTCGCCTCTCTTCACCTTCACCTTCAACCTTCACCTTTTCTAACCCCTCATCCCTCGTGACAGTTTTTTGCAATTGGCCCTGACAGGAATTTGCAATAATTTCTTCTTTTATTAAGAAGCGCATTATGTTAGAATAACAAAAGATAATGGCTTTATGTGCCGTCTTAAAATCAATTTTACAAAGCCCGAAACAAGAAAGGATAAACTCATGAACCTTATAACTTGCAAAAAATCCAGGGGGGGGGGTAATAGTTTAAAGTTATTGGGGAACGGGGAATGGGGAAGGGGGAATAGAAAATTTTCATTCTTCAATCTTCGTTCTTCATTATCGTTAATCCTTTCGATTGTTTTTGCGTTTGTGACGAATGGCGCGTGGGCGGCCGAGGCGCGTTCGATCATGGGTGTGGAGCGCATTGTGTCGGCTGGCGAAATGTCCCTCAACGTGACGTTTGAGGCGGGTGATCCCGGCGATAATCACGCACTTTATATTGCCTACGATACGGAGGATAAGGGAGCTGACATTTCAAACTGGGCAGAGCTTCAGCGCGGCTGCAATGTGGCGGCAGACGCGACGTCCGCGACGATTCCCGTTTCGCCGATTTTGACGGGGAAGGGCTATACGGTCTGTCGTGTCTTTCTTACAACCTCGGCGGCGCCATATGACACGCTAATCGAGTCGCTGCGCCAGACAAGCACGCAGTACATTGATTCCGGGATCAAACCCGATCCGACAACTATCGCCTCGCTGGACTTCCAGTTCTCCGATGCATCGACGGTGCAGCAGCGGGTATTCGGCGTTTCCTCGGACAAGTACAATAATAAAAACGACAACACGGCGCTGTTCTCCTTCGACGCCTATATCAGTGGAAAAGGTCTCTGGGCTAGTGCTTGCAAAGACGGCAAGGGAGACTGGCTCGCGAGCGGAGTGTCCGCCACGACAGACCGTATGACGATTACGCTTGACGCAATTACCGGCGACCACACGGTCTCCAACCACGTCTCTGGTGCTGTGACAACCACGCAGCGCACCACTACGCGCACGGCGACTTCGGCGGGGACGATGACGATATTCGCACAGCGCTTATACACAAATGGCTCGGGCTCAATCAATAACATAGCCAAAGGCGGGCTGATTTACGGCGGCACGATCACGACAAACGGCGCGCCTGCGCGTATCTATCATCCCTGTGTGTTGGGTGGATGCGCGGGTCTCTACGACGAGGTCTCCGGGCAGATTTTCTATTCAGCGGTTGCTACGAACTTCGAGAAGGGCAGCAATCCGGTTGTTTGTTCGCTCCTCGCCGGCGAGACGCAACTCGCCGCAGCGCCTTCCGCGACCAGACTCTTCTTAACATGGAGTGGAACCGCAGAGAACTGGGGCGATGCGAACGCTTGGACTTTAGACGGCGAGAATGCGAAATGGACAGACGGCGAGAACGCTCTCTTTGAGACTCCCAACGCTACGGCGACGCTCGGCGC
Source organism: Kiritimatiellia bacterium (assembly GCA_017520845.1). Classification (GTDB taxonomy): domain Bacteria; phylum Verrucomicrobiota; class Kiritimatiellia; order RFP12; family UBA1067; genus UBA1067. Next base: position 14,551 of record JAFXEU010000113.1, read on the forward strand.
CGATGTAGCGGCCAATTTCCTCGCGTTCAACAAGAACGCTACCGTTGACGGCTCGGCGACGCTCACCGTTCCGACCGTCTCGGTTGCCGAAGGAGTCACCGCCACCATCTCTGCGCCAACAGCCGGTGCGCTCGAAAAGACCGGCGAGGGCTCGCTGACGCTCGGCTCTTCGCGCACCGAGCAGACCACGGTCACCGAAGGCACGCTCGCGATGGCGAGCGGCGCAACGCTTGACCTTGCAAAGCTCACACTGGGGACAAATCCCACGAAGCCGGTCTCGCTGAACCTCGGCGGCGCGACGATTAACGCGGACCTGACGTCATGCATGTCGGCCACCGTCGGCGGCGCGGCGGGCGGCTCCGTTGCAATCGACAACGGCGCGATCGCCAATACTACACACCTGCGCGTCTGGAACGGGTCGCTCATGCTCGGCAGCGATGTTCAGGTGACGATGGACGCCTCTTCCGCCGAACGCTGGGTCTGCGTCGGCGGCAACAACTCGAGCGACGAGTCCGTGACGACTAAGAATGCGTATCTCGTTCTTGACGGTGCGTCTATCAACAAAAGCGGCACCAAAAACTGCTTCCTCGGCATCGGCGACTTCGGATCTTATCCGTCGAAGGCCACGATGATTGTGAAGAACGGCGGCAAGAGCGAGATCGGCGACACCGTCTACGTCGCCCAGGGCTGTGAAGGGCACCTTATAATCGATGGCGCGGACAGCTTGCTTAAGGCTTATGATATCAGATTCTGCAACACATCGCGCTGCGCGGACGACGAGAACGGATACGTCGTCGTCACCAACGGCGGCACGCTCGAAGTGCGCAATCTCGCCTACGGCAGCGGCAAGGGCAAAGGCTACTTCCGCTTCGACGGCGGCACGCTGCTCGCGACGGCGGACGTGACGCTTCTCCCCGCGCACGATAATCTCCACTACATCGTCGGCGCGGAAGGCGGTACGATTGACAACGGTGGCAAGAACATCACAATCGCGAAGGGTCTTTCCGGTACCGGTACGATTAGTTTGACCGGTTCGGGCATGACCACTTTCGCTGCGGGCGTCGGTGCAGAGGGCGGCGTTTCCGTCGCGAGCGGCACGACGCTCGCGCTCGACGGCGGGTCTCAGTCTTCTTTCGGCGTATTGACGCTTGAAGCCGGTTCAAAACTCGATATCGCGGCTCAGGCTTCAGATATCGCGGCGTTCGCGGCGACGAAGCTGATCCTTCCGGCGGAAGGCGCCGTTAAGCTGACTAAAAGCGGCGGAGCGTTTGGCGAAGGTGTGTACGCCATTTGCAGGAACAGCGACGTGACTGTGGCAGAAGCAGAAGAGCGATTCGACTTTGATATTACCGACATGCGTGTTGCCAGTTGGAGCAAAGTGGACGATCTTCTTGTTCTTACGGTGAAAGTGATAGAGCGGACATGGATCGCAGAGGCGGGCGAGAGTTTTTCATGGTCGGAAGGCTGGGGAGAAAATGGTTGGTCTGACAGTGTTGATGCTATCTTTGAAACAGCAGGTGCAATAGCAAGCGTTGATGATGACGTTGCTGCAAATTCCGTGAAGTTCAAAGAGAATGCCGTAATCAACGGTGAGTCGACGTTAACTCCAAATATCGTTCATGTGGCTGAAGGAAAGGAGGCGGCCATCAATGCGCCAACGGCCGGTGAGCTCACCAAAACCGGCGCGGGTACGCTGACGCTCGGCTCTTCGCGCACCGATCAGACCACGGTTTCTGAAGGTACACTCGCGATGTCTGGGAGCGGAACGACGCTCGACTGGTCGAAGTTCACGCTCGGCACCGACCCCGACAAGCCGGTTACCGTGCGATTTGAGGACGGTGCGGCACCAACGTCAGGTGCTTGGTACCTCGGTAGCGGGAATATCACCTCAACCGTAGTTAAGGCTTCGGGGGATTGGTCGCGTGGCGGCAATGATATTCATATCGGCTCCGGTGCTGGATCGGATACGACATTCATTCACGAAGGCGGTTCGCTAACATGTTCCAGATTTATCCGTGTCGGGACACGCGGCGCGGCAAATTCCACGTTGATACTCAGTGGCGGTGTCATCAAAAACACAAATGCCGACAGGGGTAGTGGAAAAGAACCCCGCACGGCAATTGGCTATACCTCTAACGGAACGTTGATTGTAACCAATGGCGCATCACTCGCTGTCACAGGGCAGTACTTAGGCATTTCCGATGCTAATCGCATGAAGGGAATAGTCGAGATTTATGACGGCAGTACAGTCGATGTCGCCTATGACGTTATTTTTGGACAGGTGTCTCAGCAAGGATGGGGTGAAGGTAAACTGAATCTTCATACCGGGGGCACTTTGGCGACACAGGTAATCCGCTGTTCGACCAATTATGCGACTCCTGCTGATGCGACGGCGGAGGTAAACTTCGACGGTGGCATACTTAAGGCCAACTCGTCGACGCGCCTTATTCAGAAGCACGACCGCTTGACGGTCAATGTTAGCGCAAAAGGCGGCACGATAAACAATAATGGCAAGAACATCATCATAGAAGAGAGCTTCAACGGCCCCGGCATGATTGATTTGACTGGCTCAGGTAAGACTACGTTCGCGGCGGGTGTCGGCGTCGATGCGGAAGGCGGCGTTTACGTCGATACAGGTACGACGCTCACGATAAACGGCACTACGACGTCCTGCCTCGGAACACTCATTCTCAAGGAGGGTTCGACGCTCGATATAGCAACACCGGTTTCCGATGTCGCGGCATTTGCGGCTACGGAATTGCTTATTCCGGCGGAAGGCAAGGTTACTCTGACTTCCGGCGGCGGAGCATTTGTCGAGGGACTCTACGCCATCTGCAAGATGAGCGGCGTGACGCCGGAGGCCGGCGCGAAGTTCGCGCCTTCGACCGGCGAGCTCGCCGTAAGCTGGTCTGTTGTTGGCGATATGCTCATGCTCGAAGTCGGTGACGTTAAAAATACATGGACGGGCGCAGCAAACGATGGCGATCTTTCAAACCATGACAACTGGTATGGCAGGGAGGTGCCGACTAGCGGCAACTGCATCATCGGCAACGTGTCGGGGGCGGACCTCACCGTCGGCGACATCTTTGCGGCGACCTCCATCACGTTCCCCGCGGGCTCCGGTCCCATCACCATTTCGGGCGAGCGGACGCTTTCCGGCATCACGGCAATCGTGAACAATGCGTCGGTTCACCATGTGTTCAACTGCCCAATCGTCTGCGCAGACGGTGTGACGCCCGACATCACGCGCGGCAAAGACAACTACATGACGTTCGCGGGCGGCATCACGATGTACGACACGCCGAAGACAGGCGGCGGCGTCGTTGACTACTGGAGCGGAAATGTCACGCTCACGACGGAGTCGCCGGTGACGTATGCGACGAACGGAGATCAAAATTACGGCTTCCTTGTGTCCGGCACGACGTTCACGTTCAACAACGGCAAAATCGACCATATGTACATCGACGCGGGAGCGACGGCGGTCGTAGAGCGTCTTGTGTACCATAACACCGTAAGGAATAACAAGTCCGGAAGCAAGACGGCGTATTACAACGAAGTGTTCGACAACGGCAACGGAACCATCCGTACGAAAGAGGTCAAAAATACCGGCACTGCGGTTCTGTTCCATTCGTATGCTGATTCTGACATGGTGGGCGGCACGATTATCGCAGAAAAACTGACATGCGCAACGACGGTGCAAACAGGCGGAGGGTTCCCTTATCCCGTCTTCATGCTTAACTGCGGCACTCTCTCTGGCACCACGGTAACGACGGGTGCGGCTAACGGAGAGGGCGTGTGGGTGATCGGCCCGGGCGGCCTTGCCTTTGGTGAAACAATTCACGCGAGATCGCATTTCGAAACTAAGATCGGGAAATCGCTTGGCGGGCGTCCGGCGGTGACGCTGCACTCGTACGCCGACTGGACGCTTCAGGCGAGTCCGAACGGGCGAAATACTACTGCGCTGTCCATCGGCTCCGGCAACGACGGATTCATCGTTATCGACACGAGCCATTACGCGATCGGCGAAGCGGAATACGATTCGGCAACGAGCCATACCGTCACGCTCGACGGCCAGATTGTCGGTGGTCCGATGCGTGTCGAAGGCAACGGCAAGGTCGTGTTCGCGAATGAGTACAACACCTTCTCCGGACTGACCGTCACAGACACGGCAACGGCGTCGGTCAAGGCGGGTTGCAAGCCGGGTACGGGCGCGGTGACTCTGGAGGCGGGAACTATCTTGGAGGTGGCGGAGTCCGGCACGGCGACGATTGACGGCGTGCTCACGCTCGCGGACGGCGCGGCGCTTGCGTTCAACTTCACCGACAGAAAAACACCTCCGCAGCTCGCGCTTTCACTTGGTAATCTGACGGCAAATGGCGCGGTGAACGTCAAGATATCTGGCGAAGTTTGGCCGACTGGCGGCGAGAAACTGCTCACCACCTGCGGCGGGTTCGATGCCGAGGGTGTGACGGTTTCTCTTGCCGAAGGTGCGCCGAAGTGGGCGAAGCGCGTATACGTCAACGAAGACGGCAATATTGTTCTTGACGTAAAACCGAGGGGAACGAGGGTGATTGTGAGGTGAGTGATGAGTAAAGGGAAAAGGGTAAAGAGTAAAGGGGGAAGCAGTTAGTGATTCGCGGTTAGTGAATAGTCGTTAGCAGTAGGGGTAGAGTGGATATTTATTCTTCACATCTACCGCTACCACTTTTCTCTACCGCCATTCTCATCTCCCATCTCTCTTCACCCTTCACTCTTTACCCTTTACTCATTACACTTCACTCTTTACCCTTTACTCATTATATCTAAAGAGTTTTGCTCAAAATATGATATCTATTTGCTTAATTTTTTATAGGTGAGTCCTTTAGAAAAATGGTAAAATATTAAAATGTGTAGGAGACAAATGTTAAAGGAAAAAATGTTAAAAAAAATCCTATCAATATTTTCCGCAGTCGCTGTCGTAGCGACTGCAAATGCTTCGGTGCAGCTTCAGCGTGGAAAGCCTGACGGTTATAAGACGGTAGGTAAAGCGCAGTGGTTGGGCTCTAACGGTAAGCTCGAAGAGGGGCGCGCTTTCATCGCGGAGCTTAGAGCGCGGCCTAAGGAAGGGCGCACCATCGAAGAGATACAGTCTGTCGATATGGCTGAGTTTGCATTTCTTCGCAGTAATGTTAAGTCGGAAAAGAAACGTTGCATCGAGTGTCTGAAGTCGGTTTACGATACAAACTGCACGAGCTTTTGGGGATGGGCCGCATATACGTTTCTGAAGGATTTAGGCGAGGATATCGCCGAGCCTCCGAAAGATCCGCTGCGCGGTTTAGGTTCGCTCGCCGACGGGGTTGTGAATCTGGAACCGAAGAGGCTGGAATGGGAAGAGGGAAAAGGGAATATAATATAAAAGGAATGAAAATGAGAAAAACAATAGTTGTTTTAATGGCGGCAGTATCTGCATTCATCGGTTGTGTCAGCCCTGATTTGGGAGTTGAGGCGCAGAAGCCGCTTAAGGTGGCTGTTTTCGTGGATTCCGGAGCAAGAAACACAGGCGTGTTTCGCTGGCTTGAAATTACAGCCCGGGCCAAGAATGTCATCGCTGTGCCTGTTGACGGAGAGGCGGTGCGGAACGGTGCGCTCGATTCAGTGGATGTTCTCGTTATGCCGGGCGGCTCTTCGGTTGGTGAATCTAAATCACTTGGAGAGGAGGGTCGCGAGAAGCTTAAATCATTTGTCAGGAACGGCGGCGGATATGTCGGTACGTGCGCGGGATGCTCTCTTCTTATGGAGTCGTCGAAAGGACAC
>JAFXEU010000114.1 GCA_017520845.1 Kiritimatiellia bacterium
GACCCGAAGACGTACTTGTGTACGTCGAGTGGTCGCAAGGACGCGCAAATCGCCCATATCAAAAGCTGAGCACGGTTGCAGCAACATCCGCCGCGTTATGTAAAGTCACGGAATGTTTTGTCGGTGAAAATAAAACTGGGGGGGGGGGGGGTATTCCAAATTGTTTCCGGCGCATTGACTTTCCTGAACGTGATGGTATATAATACGGATTATGAAAAATAAATACTTTGTTGTCGGCGCATCCGTCACACTTTTAATCGCAGGTGCCATCTTTTGGTTCTCAATGGAGCCGGATGCCGTCTCCCCTGCGGAAATTGAAGCGACGCCCGTAAAAAACGGCAAAAAGACCGCTAAAAGCCAACCAAGAAAAACAAAAAAACATCGAAAGAACGCGACAATCGGCAAAAGCGGCAACGCAAAATCATCCTTAAGTGATGACAAGCGGTCCAAAAGGCGAGAAGCGCTTCTCCGTCTTCGCAAAAATTATCTGGAGAAAGAAGCTGAAGAAATCGCCAAATTAAGCCCGTCTCAGCGAGAGCTGTACAGTGCGCTCCAAAAAGCCATTGAGGCAAGCAACGACTCGGAAGTGCTGCGAATCATCCGCAGTATGCAAAGCTCGAAAGACTGGCCTCAAAACATAAGTCCTTTCATCAAGCATTCCGCACTCAACGCACTTTTTGCCATGGGCGAAAAATCTCTTTCTGAAATCATCCCGTTCATGGCGGATTCAGACAGCGAAATCGTTGAAGAGGCAAACTCACTTTTCGTAGATTCCGTTTCCGATATGGATTTGAGCGATTACTACAGAGCCGAACTTCTTATTGCCGCCTCAAAGGCCGTTACCGATGTCGACACGCTGGAATCGCTCCTTTTTGAACTTAACTCCATGCGCAACTCCGTCGCGGTCGATGCGATTAAACAACTTCTTGCTACCGGCAACTCAAACGTACAGCAGCTTCTGCCGGATGCTATCGAAACTTTTGTCGGCGAGGAGGGAATCAAAACCCCGGAACAGCTCGATGAATGGCTTAAGCAAAATCCCGACGACGAAAACGACGACGACTTCTACGGAAAGAAGCCTCAAACATAACGATCATGTATGCGTCATTTCTCTAAAACACTTCCATATTTTATAATTGCCGGCGCGTTTCTCGCACTGGCCGCGCTCGTGTTGTTCCTGACGCTGCATGACACGCATGATCAGCAAGTTCTCGCGGAAATCCCCTCTCCGACAACCTGTGAGCCCGAATCCGGAAAGGACCCCGAATCGTCGAACAAACCGAACAAAAAGAAAGAACCGTCCTCTTCCGCAATATCCACGGCGACAGAGACAACCGAAGAGCCGTCTTCAACGACAGACCGGGTGTCAGCCGCCGAGGACGGAGACGATGAAGATTCCACCCGCTTCTTTTCTCAGCTTGAAAAATGGTCGGACGGCGAAAAATACAGGGCTACAGAAAAAGACGCCGGGGATTTCGCCGCCCGATTCAAATCCCTTCCGCCCGCGATACAGGAAGAGAATCTCAATCATGCGCTCAATCTTATTCCGGACGCCAACATAATTCTTCTAACCGGCCTTTTATTCGACAAGACTATCAAGCCCGAATTCAACGAACTGATCTTCAATGACATTCTCAACCGGGACGAGTCTATAAAACTCCCGATCGTCAGACAGGTACACAAAGACCGCGCTCATCCCTGCTGGAGCGATGCGGCCTGGATATTAGATGTCACCGATGAACCGACGGAACAATAATTACGATTCAAATGCCGTCATTGTAATTCACAACTAATAAAAGACGCCGAACCTCTATGGTCCGGCGTCTTTTCGTCTTAGTTTTCCGGGCTTATTCCCCAATCGTCCGCCCACCAGTCTACGTCTCCCTGATCAATGCCGAGAATGTTGAACGGAGCGGAGAAATTCCAGGAGCGTGTAGTCTTACGCCCTGTATCGGGATTTTCATCCGTCACCTTGAAACTCTTCGTGCAGAAACCGGCGGTGACGGTTTCCGGGTCAAGCGGAGACATCTCATCCGCCGAGAGAATCAATACGCCGTTATGCTTGAAGCCTGTAATTTCCTTTTGCTTTGCTCCAGTCTCATCTTCGCTCCAGATTGAGAACGAACCTGTCACGATACCGGTCGCGCGGGCAAGCTTAATCTGAATATTGCACGGATTTACACTTCCTGTAAGGTCGTATATTTTGCCGTTTTTAACGAGGCTCTTCTTGGGAACAGAGAACTGATCACCGACAAGATTAACCTTGTTCATATTTGGCTCAACCTCAGTCACGATCTGGAATCCAGCCGCAACGGCCTCTTCGGGGAATTCGAAAATTTCCGCAGTTGAAGTCTCGAAGGCTCTGTTGAGGTAATAGGACTGGAGATTGATGACAGTATCATACCATCCGCCGGCAGGAATAACTTCAATGCCGTAACCTTCTTCATTGTAATAAGTCAATTTGGCGTCGTCGTTATACCAGACGAGCGGAAGCGTTGAATCCACAACGAGCTTACCGAGCTCATTCCTGAAAAGACGGAGTTCTCCGCCGAAGCAGCAAGGCGACTTTGCGAAATAAATCGGCACATACATCGCGTAGCCGTTCGCAGACTCTTCATCCGCTCGGATGCCGCAAGCTTTTACGGACATCGAAGGTTTCGTTTTACCGTCCGCCAACATGCCGGCAACCTTGACATCGCCCTTGTTGCTGACCTTCAATGTCAAATAACCGTTTCCGGCGGGGATTCCGTCAGAAACATAAACGCCATCCGGAACGAGCGCAACCGTATAATAACCGACAAAGTTCGTTACCGCATTGAAGTATTCCTGAACCTTGGCGTTGTTGCGATAAAGAGAACCGGTATAATAAATGTTCTCCTGTACGCCCTTAGACTTGGAATCAGGCACATTCATCTCCAACTCAACGGAAGCGACTGAATTTGCCCAATCGAGCGAATTCGTGGTAGAGCCCTTCGACACGGCCACTCTGAGCGTATTCGTGTAAGTGATACCCGCAACCTTCTGCACCAGCGACATCGTCTGGACAGCGTTCGCCTCATCGCTTTCCGCATCGTTCCACCCCGTAGCCTTGAACGTATAAGCCTTTCCTCCGAGAGCCACTTTAGCGGACAGCGCGGCAGGGGTCTTTGTCGAAACGGTCAATGTAACGGACGCCAGACGCGGGAACCCGTTCGTCAACGCTGAACCGTCTTCAGAAAGAACACCGTAGAATGTTCCTGTCTCAAGGGCAACGTTTTCCGTCTTAACCCTTGCGACCTTAGCGTTCTTCTTGGCCCAGTCAGCATAAGTCGATTCAACTGTAGTGCCCGCGCGTGAAACCTCGGTAAGCGTCACGACACACTCGTCAACAGGCATCTGAGCGGGATACTCGTCTGCGCCAAGCTCGTCTTCGGTGAATCCCTTGAGCTGAACGGAGAATGTCTTGTTGCCCTCCCAATTCGCCACAAGATCGGGAATAAGCTTAATCTCGATCGTCTTCGCCTTATTGTCGCCGTTCTTCCATTCAAGAACACCGTTCTGAGCGACATAATCAACTCCGGGAACGGCGGAGCCCGCTACAGTACCGTACTTTACGCGGACAAGACCATCCTTCGCCGTGCGGTTGACCGTAAGTTTAACGGAAGCTGCATTCTCCTTCGAGGACACGGCGTTCTTGGCGAACCTGATCGCTCCGACATTCGCGAAAAATCCGGAAAGCGTATATGAACCATCCTGGGGATCCTCCGGCTTCAAATGCTTTACCGTAAGGTAATACTTCGACTTTACGCCAGCGAGAGCGATTTTATCAATTGACTTTACGTTCTCTGCGACAACGCCCGCTTCCGCATTGGTTATCGAGAATACGGCGTCACCGGTATTTCCTTCGAGCGCGATCGAATAATACTGGCCGTCCTTTGCCGTAAAGGAGAAATTATCTTCGGCGTCCGTCTTCCAAAGCGTGCGAGACTGCTTAAGGGGAGTATTCTTGAACTTCAACGCGGTTGCGGTTTTGGCGACATCGTCTTTAGGATCGAACGTGTCGGAATAATAAGCCTCAAGGACCGTCGAGTCCGTATCGGCGTCAACCGTTACCGTTTGAGCGGCAGGCGTAGAAAAGCCTTTGACCGCGGCAAACTTAACCGTATTCTCGCCGCTCAACAGCACGGAAGCGCCGCCGGGATACTTAACGCTCTCTTTGTTCAGCGACCATGCTCCGTCATCGGTTCCATAGATATTTACCGTCAGAATTCCAAGCTTGGCGCCGTCAGAGGAATATGCAAGCGTGTGAATTTTATAATTCTGATAATCAAGTCCCTGCCCTTCTGCAACACTTAAACGGATATAATACGTCGCATTCGCCGTCGCCTTGAACGACAACGGCTTATCGGAGGCGGGGTTGATATTGCCGGAGGTCCTCGTCGCAGTCTGGCGCGAACCATTTAAAGTGAAAACCTCTGCCTTAAGCGAATTGGACGATACTGGATTCTGCTCCAATGACGCACGCAAGGAATAAGTGATGCCCTTTCGTCCCGCGATGACAAATACGTCAGACCAGTCGGTGGGACCGAGCGCGTGCCACCCGTGACCTTCGGGATCGATAGCTTCAGGAGTGTCCGTCGACAAACCGGGCTTCGCCACTAAACCTGATGCCCCATCAACGGAATCATCGTAAGAGTCCCATTCATCGGGAGATCCGGAGACGGCACTCGCGTCTATAAGATTAATAAAACCTGTCGTGTTGGCCGGAGCATCACCAAATGGGTTATCTGACTTCTGACATACGCCCGCATACATAACGCCATCAGCCTCCGCAACGAACGCGCATCTGGGATTTAACGATACACCGTCATGTTCGTTCTGTGCGACGATTTCGCCTTTTGAATCGTAAACGATCAAAAGAAGATTCGTAGACGCACCTTCCGTCATCGCGACATAACGTTTGCCTTTTTCGGCCTCGAAGCGGAAGAGCGACTCGTCGATAATCTCGTCGAAGAACCCCGTGCTCATATCAATTTTTCTACCCGCGACGAACGAAGCCTTAAATCCGTTGGCATCGTTTAATTCCGCAAAGGCGTGCTCTTCTATCGCCCTGGAGGGGAGTTCCTTATAATGCAGCGTGAAATCTCTGCCCTCGTCGCTCGAAAGGCCGGAGACGGCAATAATATGATACCCGGAGGTCAAGGGTGAAACATAAACACCGGCATCGCTTGAACCGACGGTGTAGTCGGGATTGCCGTATACGGACGGATCTTCGCCGTCTACAGTTTCGGCAAGCCCGGCGGATATAGACATCATAAAATCGGACGTTCCTCCCGTTGTGTAGAACGAATACATTTTACCTGCGGTAAGTTTCGCCTTGAAATAATACTCGCCGGCCACCTCGAGCTTTGAAGAATACTGCTTCTCCGTTTTCGACGGACTGATCGTCACGGGCGACTCCTCTCTCCCCGCCGGAATGACAACGCCCTGCTGGAAGGCGATCGTCACCCGTGCACCTGCCTTACCTTCGATTTTAATATAGTACAGCCAGCTTTTCGGATCGCTGAATTCGGGATCCTCCTCGTCGATATACCAGTCATCGGAATACATGACCAGTCGAGTGTTGTAGCCGATCTCGCTTACGGTATCAAACGATGCGCCGGGCGCGAAAATATCTCTGTTGTCCTCGCTTTCCGTGGTATCCCTCGCATAGGCGTCGACATATATATCGTCATCGTCGGTCGAAACCCCTTCGGTCCATACGGTATACGCATTCCCTCGGTTTAATGTCGCCTTAAAATAGTATACTCCGTCACTGGAACCCGATTCTTCCGCAATCAGAGTCACCGTCTTCTCGATCTTTGACGATTTAAACGAAATAGACGTAGCCCCGCCTTCATTATTCGGGGCGCCCAGAGTAACTGAAGCGCCCATTAATGCGAAAAACGAGAGAAAAGCGATTTTTTTCATAGCGGCTTTCCAATCCTTATTTGTGCTTTTATTTTATTCGACCGTGGTTATTTCAGCAGATGAGCCGACATTGACCTTTACGGATTTACCCGACTCGGTCTTGAAGGTGTCCGCATAGTAATATGCTCCGCTCATAAACGGCAATGTAACATCAACGACAGTATCGGTACATCCGCAACCAGGGCCCCAACCGATCAAAACGACTCCTTTGTACTTTGCCGAATAAGTTTTCATGTTGCCGTCTTCATCTTGATACGGAACCTTAACCGAGCCGGAAACGATTCCGGTCGAGCGGGAAATTGAAATCGTCGCTCTATAATTGTTTTCACCCGAGATGGCGATTTTCGAATCGAAACTGTTTTTATCGAGACTGACGACCAATTCACGATCAAATACGATATTGGGGGTCAGTCCTGAATAATTGCTGTCCCACGCCTGCAGCAGGCTGTCGCCGGAATCGTAAATTCCGCCGTATACATCGAAGAGAATGTCATAGTACGAATTCAGCGCCTTCTCATAGTGGGACCAGCGGAAATCTGCAGCGTCTTTAAATACAGCCTGACAGTTGCCGGATTCCTCTTTGTTCTTCAAGGCGTCGGAATTGATTTTCACCACGCCCGCGAGAATATCCTTCGACGAGGTGCGGAAAACAGGCAACCTACCCCAATTGCATTCATCATCAGCAACCTTCTGCAGCGTCGAACTTCCGGAAACGGCAGTTCCGTTAGGCAGCATACCCGCCCATGTAACCTTTCCGGTGTTAAAGGCCGAAGACGACGTCATCTTCAGCGTGAGGTACCCATGCCCCTTAGGAGCGATCTCTGGACGCTCTGCGCCTTCAACAACGCCCTCATTTCGCAACGCAACGGTATAGTAGCCCTTCCAGGCATCAGCCTTATTGGTCTTAGACCAGATATTTCCGTCGCATTGGGCTTTTAAAAGCTCGTTATCGGGATTCATCATCAAAACATCAAACGATCCGTCTACATTGGCTTCAAGAACAAAGCCATATCCCTTCGTTCTTGAAGTCAGTATCGCAAAAAAGCTTCTGTACGATCCGTCTTCAATCTCTACGTCAGCCCAAGAGGACGAGGAGAACGAAATCGATCCATCGGCACAAAGCAATTTGGCCGACGTCTTACCGGTAGAAGACATAGTAAGCTGAAGAGTTCCGACCAGCGTTGATCCGGTCATGTTGAAAACGGGAATATCCTTAAACGTTCTCGCCTTTGCGAAAACGCTGGGAACGGACTCTCCTGTTTCATCGTCGACCGCCGGCGCAAAAGGATCGACTACCTCTATCGTCAACGCGAGCGTAAGCCCGGCCTTGCGCTTCGATCCGCTGACCTGCTCGACCTGATAAACAGGATAATAAACGCCCGCTTTCGCCTTGGCTACGCCGGATACAAGAAGCGCATTAGCCTCGGAGTCCCAAGAAACCTTAAGCCCGGAAGGCAGCGTTCCGGAGAGCTTCTTGAAAGTCATCCTGGTGAATTCCGCTCCGTCGGCGACAGCTACAGGATAACTGTTGCTGGTCGCGACATAGCGGTGGAGTTTCGCGTATGCCGTTTCGGTCGCGAAGGCGGGTGCGTCGGCCGCTACGCCGACGACGCGAACGTTATTCGACGCCGAAAGAATTTTCAAGCCGTCTTTAGGAGAGTGGAACGAAACGGTCGCGGTCTTACCCGCCGGAACGCCCGAAACTACCACCGACTTATCCTCGAACCTGTGATTGCCCCACTGAAGTTCGCCGTCGGACACATCGCCCGAAATCTCAACGCCGGCGAGACTTGATTTAACTCCGACGGATACTGGGCCGTCGGAAGCCTGCAAACGTTTGGCGTAAAGCGTGGCACTCTCGCCCTCACGAACATATACCGTGAGTTTCTTCGAGAAGAAGGGTTCCGCGCCGACGAACGCCGCCTTGCCGGCCGACTGAACATCGTTGTCTTTAACCGTAAGAACAAACGTATCCTGAACAGCTTCGGCCAAACCGTCCTTGACGGTAAACTTGAGCGCTACGTCGCCGGCTCCGTCAAAACGCTCATCTTCAAATACCGTAACCGTGATGTTAGTCGTACCTGCGACACCCTCCTTCCAGGTAATGGTCACGGGTTCAAATGCAAATCTCTTTTCTCCGTCACTGTTGTAAAAGGTTGTATTCTCTTCATCAAGAACAACTTCAATTGTCACGTCTCCGGATTTTCCTTCCGTGCGGGCAAGAGCGACAAAATAATCTCCAACAGCCTCGTTCGTCGAGGCGACCGCAGTAACGAATCCGACTTTTCCGGGCTTCCAGATCTGATAGCGCAATGTCGCACCGCTAAGAGGAACAGAGACGTCTCCATCAACGAGGGCGGTAAAGAATTTGCAGTACGGATCATCTTCGTCAAGAGGCTTAAGCGCAGCCTTGTTCAAATTAGCGACGTGAACCCCGGTAAATTTGTAAACGGTATCCTTCGCGATTCTCACTACTACATGATCCAACCCTTCGCCGGGTTCTGCATCGGCATACTTCTCCTGCGGAACAAGCACAACATCACCGGATACCTTAAACGGATGGAAATTCGCAGCCTTAGTACTTTCGGCCGCAAAAGCTTCAGAGGTAATGTCAACTCCGGAAACCTCTACATAATAATCACCGGGCTCGGTAAACGTGTATTCAAGCGTTACGCCGGACGAGAGCTTTCCGGTTACACCGTCATCGACGTACTTTTTGCCGCCGTCCTCATCGATCGTACAGAATTTAACCGCGACATCCGCATCGCTCGTGCCTTCGACGGAAATTTTCTGAAGAGCATTGCCTCCCACGCCGTTAAGCTTGAAAACATCCTTGAAGTCGCAATGTGATATCTCGCCGAACGCCTCGCCGCCGTTGGCGCTGAACGCGATAGCGCCGTCGCCGGGATAATCGTTTTCAATATCATCAAAATGAGTTCCCTCCGCGTCGGCAATTTCCAGCATTTCATCAAACCGCTTGAGGATATCGGCGCATTTCTCTCTTGCATCGGTATACGGACTTTTAGCGGCAAAGCGGGTCATACGGGCGGCGACGCTTCCGTCTTTGCGAAGAAGAACAAAAATCGGCACACCTGTACGGTTCGGGTTCGTATCGTCAGGACGGTGGAAACCGCCTTTAGACGTATCGGTCTGAACAAGAATTCTGTTGCGCTCAAGTACCGCCGACGCCTCCTCGTCGGAAACTCCCTTGCGCGTCAAATATCCGAGACCGCTGCGCACCATCGGCGCAAGCAACGACTCATCCGCGCCGCCGAGAGAGTAATCGTAAAAGTTATAGTCGGGAAGCTCGTACGCGAGCGTCGTCGAATACCCTTTACGTGAAAGCAAAGTCGGGCTCTCGCATTCAACGCTCGCGGAAGTGAAATTAGGCACATCAACAACGACAAGCGCAACATTGTTGCTCTTGGCCCAGACATCGACAAGCGACTTGCCCTTA
Organism: Kiritimatiellia bacterium; assembly: GCA_017520845.1. Classification (GTDB taxonomy): domain Bacteria; phylum Verrucomicrobiota; class Kiritimatiellia; order RFP12; family UBA1067; genus UBA1067. The sequence continues at coordinate 9,407 of JAFXEU010000114.1, forward strand.
TCGTTCAGAACATTGAGGAAATTACGCTCGGTGTTGGCGCAATCATGACACCAAAGCGATCCCTGAACCGCAACAAGAGTATACGCCTCTCCATCGGCCTGGGCGACGCGTTGAGTCGCCACTTCATAATCCATGGTCCATTCGCCCCATGCTAACTCCGGTACGACATCAGTCCTCCCAAGATCCTGAGCGGGGACGGCTGCCGATCTCTCGCCTATCCAAAGAGGATTCGCCGCCGAATTGGGCAAATCAACATAAGTTATGCTGTTCGTACCGACAACCGTGCCGTCGGCATCCTTTACAACGAGAAAAGCCTTATCGCCGTCCTTCGCGGCTTCTGAATCAAAAACATTCGAAATATCAACTTCAATGGTCTGATTTGTCTGGCCTGCAGTCCAATCCACGTTCTCGGTCCTGACAAGCGTACCTTCGGGAGAGACGACATCAATCAGATTATTGGTGACGATATCGGCAACTCCTGCCTCGCGCGCAAGAGAAACAATCACGCCGGATGTCGAACTTTCCGCCTCCAAACGATGTCCTTCCGTTTCTTCAAGCGCAAGTTCTCCGCCCGAATAATAGGTTGGAGGAACATAGGAGCCGAGATATTTATCTACGGAGCCCATAAACTGCTCGCCGACGGTACCTGTTTTCACGGGCATCAACCCGGTTTTTCCGGAAAACTTCTCTAAAATCGTCTTGCTTTCCCGTTTCCAATAAACTGCAATATACGGGAATTTGCCGCTGAGATTTTTGGCGAAACTTTTAGCTTTCCTGCTATCCTCCGTACCCGTACCGTAGGCGAAAACGAATAAATACTTGCGCTCATTCATCCATGCTTTGGCGCTCGATTGAGTCATAGCCGCTTCGAGTTTTTTACAAATAGCACACCCGGGATTCGCCCAAAAAACGACAAGCGGAATATTTTCGGTGTCCGCCTTGGCTTTCATCGCCAAATAATTTGAATTCCATTCGCCAGGCTTAAAATCAATCGACGTGGAATATTCAAGACCGCCGTCGGCAACCGCCCCTAAAAGAGAAGTCGCGCACATGACTACCGCCGCTCCGGCGGCGAACAACTTAACGATTGTCGTTTTCATTTTGCCTCCTTTGTAAAAAGCTTTTGCCCGGAAGGAAATTCTATTATGGCATTTTCCTTCAGGATTTTCAATAGGTCTTTATATTTTTTTTCAGCATGCTCGATATGAGCGGATTCAATCAACTCTTCTTTGGCGGGAATTTCAATAAACATCGGCAATCGGAAGAATATGCGTGATAAAATATATAAGCCGTCATCCGTAAAACCGTCCAGCCTGGCTATCATCAAGCCGTTGTCGCCTTCAACGGGAGGCGTAAACTGTCCAGGTTTTAATTTTTTTATTTCAGCGAGCAAGGCATGGTCGCCTTTCAGGAAGTCATTATCAAGTTCACCCCACATCCCGTTATCTTTGCGTTCAGCAGGTATTTCAGTATACTTTACAGCTAAAGACTTGAATTCGCCTCCTTGCTTCAGCTGATTCCACACATTTGTCGCACGAGCGAAAACAAGCTCGTTGGTAAGCGTAACTCTGGCATTGTAATCGTGAAACGATTTGATTTTTTTATCCGCCCATCCCGGATCCAATATCAATGGTTCATTCTCTTTTAATTTTTTCTTTATTTCGTATTCAAGCGCTTCAAAACGAATTCGGGAATCAACAAGACTTGAATCAATCCCTTCTATTTTTAAAAGATCATCGTAGGATTTGTCTCCTTTGGCCCGCAATACCATAAATGCGCGGCGCTTAAAGGCTTTCAATGTCTTTTCACCTACCTCAATCCCGTTAGTGGAGGCGTATTGCTCCAATAAAACGTTTTTTACAAACTCGTTCGGATATACCTTATAAGCTTTAACTCTTATTTTAGACAATTGATTCGATGCGATATCAGGCTTTTTATGCAACCTTAACGCGATATTCATCTCTGTCATTTTACAAATATCACGCTTTGTCAGCACTTTTTCATCGACTTTTACAACTGCGTCGTCCAATCCAAGATCGTCAAACTTAAACCCTGTTTTCTCGAAATAAATCTTTTCGGATGTTGAATTTTCTGTTTTAGGAGACAGTTCATCCTGCGTAGGTGAACACCCGAGGAAACCTCCCGTCACAACTAAAGCATATAGTATCTTTTTCATTATTTGTCTCCTTTGATAATTAAAAAGACAGGCAAACATTGCGTCTGCCTGTCTCTTGTTTTACTGTCAACTGCGTGACTTAAGGGTTGGTGCCCTGACCGTCGTCCTCAGCTTCGTCCTCAGCGATGAAGCCCTTGGGAGCGAGAACGGTAGCGTCAAACGCCTCGGTCTCTGAATCAAACGCCTTAGTGAGTTTCTTAACAGCGGCGGTATTCGGCTTGAGTGTCCACTTACCGAAAGCGGCCGTCGTTTCCACATAGTCCTCATCCTGCTCGAGCGTGCAGAGATCCCAAATGATAGCCGCGGTCTCTTCGCACTCATCCTCGCACTCATCAGCGTTGTAGTTGCAAGTCTCGCAAAGGGGAGCATCGAGCTGACCAGCGAAGTTGCCGGAGATGCTCTTGATGGCGAGCTTCTTGATATCGTAAGTACCGAAACCAGCGAGCGTCAAGTCGTTGAACTTAGCAACGGCCTCGAGCTGCTTCTTATCCTTACCGATGAGGTTGAGCTGAGTCCACGAAAAGTCAGCCACAACTTCCTTCTTGGACTTGGTGTTCCAGAAAATGGACTCAAAGGTAGTCTCCGTGTCATAGCAACCGCAAGAGGCGTCGATGCACTCGTCGGGATCAGCTTCGGTCGCATCAGTCCGACCAAAGATGTAGCCGTCGATCTTGAAGGAGCCAGCCTTACGGTAGCAAACGTCCTCAGTGCAGGTAGAAGCCTTGCCCTTGACCGTGAAGGCAACAGTCGTCTTGCCGGAGAGGGTCAACTTATACGCGTATACGCAAGCCGCATCTTCCTGGCAAGCAGCGAACGCACCACCGATCATCGCCGCAGCGGCGGCAGCAATCATGAGTTTCTTCATTTTATTTTGTTTCCTTTTTGCTTATTCATCTCAGTCTTGCGATTTCGCAATCCCTCAATCCGGAGCTACCCGGTTGATCCGTTCATTTTGGCGGTATCATGCCAAACCACTTTTTTAAACCCGCGTGATCACGGTCGACACACATGTCATGCCATTCAGCTGTGTTAAAGCGGTTTGAGTTTCGCACCTTAACCAACAGACTTAGTCGCGCAGTCGAGTAAACTTCAACGTTGCCCGGGTTTTACCCATGGGCCCGGACACCATGTCCGAATCCTCTTCCTTGCAAAAAAGCGAGAGTATTTTATCATATTTTTTTTTTGACCGCAAGTGGGGGGTCTGTATTTTTTTTCGCTACCGGAAATTTATCCTCACAGGACCTAAAAGCCCAGACGGTGTAAGCTTGGAATCCTTAGTGAAATAATTCCAGTCGGTAAAGCACCTGCGACCTTTTGACGGACGGCTCTTGATACTTCCGTCGAACCATTTGGGAAAACTCTTCAGATACGTTCCGCCTACAATCGGGGCCTCGACAAAATCGCAATCGCTTATCTCCTGTTCGTCGCCGATAAGCCTGTTGGCCCATACGTTCGTAAACTCGATTCTCAGTTCGTTCTCACCTTCCGCCAGCGTCCCCGAAGGCAGCCATACCTCGTACGGCGCGCACCATAATGTCGCAAGCTCTTTACCGTTCAGGACGACTTTTACAATCTGGTTGTTACAGTCTCCGAGGCTTAAGATTTTTTCTCCTCCGACTTCTGTCATATTGAATTTTATCGAATACACGGCGGTTCCGCTGAAATACTTTAGATCATTGTCTTCGCTTTTAGTCCAATCGATAAGCTCGTTCGTTATAATCGTCTTTTCGCCGAACGACAATCTCCAATCGCCTTTGATTTCCTTGGAAGAGCGCGAATCAAAGGAAATCAGCCCCTGCATATAATCGCTCCACATCGAATACCGTGCCGACCGCCGCCGAATTTTCCGCAGCTTTAAGAATCCAGATCCGCACGGAGCAAGCGTTAAAGGAATCTCGCCGTTGACTGTCCGTAAAGGCGTATTGCGATCAGAAAGAGGATCATACCATCCGGCTACAAAACCGCTCTTCTCGAAAACTGCCTTGAAGTTCACGCTCTTCATCGAACGGTTGACGACAAAAAAACGGTATTCGTCAGATGCCTCGCGCGCTATCGATTCAACCGCGACGGAAGACGGCGTAACGCCTTTCAGCGTCAACTTCGCCGCCGACGGCTCACCCCATTGAAGAGACGCCTGACAGCGGTTGAGATATTCGAAGAACCCCTTGCCGCTTTTCGCCCATGTCTGATTTCGCCCGAAATGAGTGCCCCAGCGTCCCATCGCCTTGCCGGGCAGCACATCATCGCCCCACGGCTGATGCGGACATGTGTGAAGAATCATCCTGTTTATTCCGCGCAGGAACTGCGCGTCGGCGGCGGCCTTAAGCATAAACGGAGTCTCGTTCCATCTGCAGTTCGAAGGGCTCGCCGTGAAAGCCTCCGCCTCGATCACGTTGTGGCGTTTCCCGCCGGGGCCGGTCCAGGTATTCCAATCAAGAGGCTTTACCGGCTCGTGAACCTTTTTAGGGATGAACCAAAATTCCGTCATGACTCTATCAACATATTTAGCGCAGTCGCGCGAATCGAAAGGACCGCCGTAAGGCTCGCACGCGAACTCAAGTCCCGCAGAGTTCAATTTCTCATGCATAATTTTAAAGAGGACGTCACGGTACAGTTCGCGTATCGTCAATTCGTAATCGTCTTTAAATTTCTTCTCGTCCGTTTCGCTCGGGGCTACTGTGGTCTTAAAGCCGCCGAGAACAGGCAAAAACGGCAGCGGATCATATCCACGGCGGGCTTTGAATTCCTCTCTCATTTTCGGCGTCCAGGTCGGACGGCCCGCCTCGTATGAATCGAGAAGAACGAACTTCATCGTTTTACCGACGTGGCGCCCGAGATATTTTTTCATATCTCCTATAACGCGATCAAGATGAAACTCGACGGCCTCCGGATTCATCTTGTCGCATTCAAGGCCGAAAATTTCCCATTGGTTCGGCTGAGTGAACGCCCCCATCGGAATGTGCTGTATTTTAACGCCGTCGACAACGCCTATATCAGCTATGTCCGTATGCCGCGCTGGGATTTTAGGCTTCTCGAATGCGCCCGTATCGCCGTTTTCGACGGGGAACATAGCATGCGCTTCAAGTGAAATCTGCTCTTCGACATTCGTCACGTTGAAAACGAGCTCACGCATCGCAAGACGCGAAGGAATCCACGGCCCGCCGGTTGAGGTGTAACCTGGACAGTTATGAAGCCCGAGTTCAATATTGCGCTTCTCTGCCTCATCGCAGGCGAATCTGACGAGTGCCCACCATTCAGGGCTGAACGCGATTATCTTCCCGTTCGGAGGATTGTCGATTTTGGATGCCCAAGGCGTACAGATGTCACACATTCCGAATATCGTCGCCGAGCCGATCCCGACTTCAGCGAACCAGTCGAGATCCTTTACGATACCCTCCTTGGAGACATGCGAACCCATCCAATGCCACCAAACGCCCGTCTTCGCTGAAGCGTTTGAGTTTTTACCTGACGCCGAACATACCAAAACCAACCCTATCAATATCGAAAATAAAAATTCCAGCGCTTTTCGTCTTTTAGTCATAACAGCAACTACCTTACTGCAGCCACCCTCTTCGCAAGGATCGGCAATCCGGGATCGCGAGCTCCGCACGTCGCAAAAGCCGCAAATTTCGCACGGTTGGCGGATATCCAAGCGTATGCCTCATCAAGATCCTTTACGCTAACCGCCTTCTCCGAATCGATCCTCTTTAGGAGCTCATCCGAATTTATCGAACGGTCCGCCGTTCCGCCTGCGTCATAAACTGGAAGCAAAAGAAGTTTATCGCATGAGCGCACGGTTTCATTGAACATCTCAGCAAGGCCGTCCAGCATCTTTCTCAAAGGCGCATACCCGTGAGGCCGCCATACGACGCAGATCCCCTCGGGATGAGTCTCGGCAAGCGTCGTCCACATGGCCTTTATCTTTTCGGGATTATGGGCGTAATCGTCGTACACCCCTTCGCCGACTTTCTGAAGGCGCCTTTCGACGCCGCCAAACTTCAAAAGCGCCGCCCTCGCCGCCGCCTCGTCGCACCCGAGAGCCTTCGCCATTTCAAGCGCGAGAAAAGCGTTGTTTCTGTTGTGCCTTCCGGGAACGGAAACGTCTGCCTCGCCGTAAACTCCGCGTCCTTCGACGAGCGGACCCGGCATTCCCGCGACAAACGCGTCGAAAACCTCGTCCATCTCCTCTTTGGAGTAGTGATCGGCAGAAGCGTTCGTAACAACTGCAGCATAAGGCTTAAACGCCACGAGCGATTTATCGCTCTCGTCGACTTCGGCGACGGCGTATTCTCCGCGCCCGAACCTGACGGCGCCCTCCCAGCCGGGGACGTTCGCGCCGTTTACGCACATCGGGTCTAGTCCGCATTCCGCGAGAATATGACCCAGCATCGCCGTCACGGTCGACTTACCGCAGGTGCCGACGACGGCAACGAGCTTATACGGCGAGAGCGTCCTTGAAAGCGCCTTGGCGCGATGAGTGACGGGAATACCCAGCTCTCGGGCCTTCTTCAGCCCGGGATTATCCTCTTCGATGGCCGTTGAAACTATCACCTCGCCGGTCGTTTCGTCGACTCCGCTTCCGTCGTCTGGAAAGCATTTCACGCCTATCGACTCGAGAAAGCTGATATTCGGCGTTCCGAGAGTACGGTCGGCGCCCGTCACCTCGTCTCCGAGCCTGACGAGAGCGGTTGCCAATGCGCTCATTCCGACTCCGCCGATTCCTATAAGATGACGCTTCATCACTTCGCAAGCTCCTTAAGAGTTTTTCTGACCGCCTCTACCATAGCGGGAGGATTGCTTAAATCCTTGACTGCCTTCTCCATCGGACACATCCCGGTCCTGTCGCGGTTTATGATCTCTTTTACGATCTCCGATCCGCTCGCCTTTACATCGTAGTTTTCCAAAAGTTCCTTCGCCCCTTCACTCATGATTTTCGCATGAACCTCCTTCGCTCCGCCGGCAATGCATATTGCGGCTGCGGCGCGTCCTATCACCTTGTCGGCGACTATCACGCCTTCGAGCTTTCCGCTGTCCAGAAAAACGAGGAGCGGCTTGATGCCACGTCCCTTGTCGCGGGCGATAATGACTCCGTTCCTGCCGAGAACGCAGGAATCGCCGCGCTCAATGCATGAAATCATCTCCGCCGTCAAATCGCCCGCCGACATCGGCAGAACTTCTCTCTGGCGGTCGAACCCTTTAACTATAATCGCGGAGGCGGGTCTTACCGGGCAGACGTGCTCGCACGCGCCGCACCCGACGCACGCCGTCTTATCCACAACTATGGCCCCGTCCACGATATGAAGCGCTTTTACGGGACATTTGCGAACACACGCCCGGCAATATTCCTGTTTATCGCCGCTCGCGTTCCTGAGACAAAGATCCTTTTTCCAGATGGCGTGGCCGATATGAAGATTGGCGCGCTCCTTCGTTCTCGGTTTCAACGCGCCCATAGGACACGCGCTCGCGCATTTATAATCGCACGAAAGACGGCAGTATCCATTCTGGAAATACATCTCGGGCTGACCGAACGTTTTCAGATCGACGGACTGGCGCAAAACGTTCATCGGACAGCGCGTCACGCAAAGTCCACAACCGACGCATTTAAGATTGAAGATTTTGCGGGACACGGCACCTGGGGGCATGATGGACGCAGGGCGCGACGGCACTCCCGGCATCGACACAGACGCAAGGCCGCCGTCAGTTGTCTTCTCTACCGTGTGCGCCGCGGCAAGAACGGCGACGCCCTTTATAGCGGTTCTTCTCGACACCTCGAACTCTTTCGCTTCAGTCATCTTACTTGTTTCAGCTTCGGCGTTTTTATCATTTCGCGGGAAGCACTTTCTGCAATTTTCACATCCCCTGCAGATCTTATCGCTCAAAAGACTTTTTTTCGAAAGTACAGAAAACAGGGAACCGAACGGGCACACCCAGTTGCACCAAAGCCGCCCCTTGCCGAAAAACGCGCTCACGACGACCAAGGCGAACATCACCAATCCGCACAGCACAACAGCATTCACCGATGCGGATTCTCCGGAAGAGACGCCCAATATATTTCCTACCCCCGAAGCGTCGTTGCCGACCGCGTTTCCGCCCGTAAGGGCCATCATCGACTTACTGACGATCGAATAAGGATTTATAAGATGGGCCAGCGCTCCTAAACCGCACGCGATAAGAATAGCGAAGACGGCGAAAACCGACCACCTTACGGCGAGCTGAACGCGAGTAGCGGGCAGACGCGTACAGACGCGCCGGACAGCCTTTCGGGGACTTGCGATCCTCGCGATAAAACTCTGCACTATTCCGAGCGGACAGAGGCACTCGCAGAAAAAGCGTCCCCATACGGGAGTAAGCGCGAGAATAATCAGAAAACCGCACGAGAACGCAGGCTGCACCAAAAGCGGATAGTCGCTCCAGATTCTCAACCACGACGACGCGTCCACAGTGAATGCCGCTATAACGGAAACGATGACCGCCAGCGAAATCACCCTTTTCGCGGACCACACAAGCAACGCTTTCCAAAATCTCCAATTCTTCATTTCGAGATCTCCCTGTCGATAAGACCGTCTATCCAATCGTCTATCTTTGCGATTTCCCTAGATATGTTGATCGATTGAGGACAATGCCCGAGACATCTGTCGCACCCCGTACAATGCTCCGCGCGGCGCAACGGGTCGGGGATCGCCTTGGCGAATTCCTCCAGAACCTTTCTGCCCGAGGGGTAATCCTTCATCGTAATTATATTATTGCGGAACGCAAAGTGCGCCGGGATATCCAGTCCGTACGGACACGGCATACAGTAGTTGCAGTGCGTACACGGAATAGTCTTAAATCCAAGATAGGCCTTCGCCGCGCGTTCAAGGGCATCAAACTCCTTTTCACTGCAAACCTTCAAAGGCGAAAACGTCTCGACATTCTCTTTGATATGCTCCTCGAAAGTCATTCCGGAAAGAACAGTCATCACGTTCGAATGAGAACCGCAGAATCTGAACGCCCACTTCGCCGGTGTCGCCTCGGGATCAAGGTGTGTAAGCTCCTTGGCGACGGCATAATTGTATTTGGCGAGGCTTCCGCCCAAAAGCGGTTCCATTATCGCTACGGGTATTTTACGCCTGGTCAGTTCATCATAAAGATATTTCGCGTCAAGGTTGCGCTTGTTGACCTGCTTGGCGTGACGCCAGTCGACATAGTTCATCTGAATCAGACAGAAATCCCATTTATACTTATCATGATTCTGCATGCACCACTCGAAAACCTTCGGATCGCCGTGGAAAGAAAATCCGAGATTTTTTATCCGCCCCGATTTGCGCAGTTCGACGCACCAGTCCAGCGCCCCGTTCTCGAGATAACGTTTAGAGAACGTCTTGAAATCGCCGTTACCCACAGAATGCAAAAGATAATTGTCGATATAATCCGTCTGAAGTTCCTTGAGCGACTTCTCGAACATCTCCTTGCATTTTTCGAGGGGGTACTGCGCAGGCGAGAAATTCGAAAGCTTTGTCGCGATAATATAATCTTCACGCTTATACCCGCTCGCCTTGAGAGCCTTTCCGAGACAACCCTCCGAAAGTCCGCGACAATAGGCCGGCGACGTATCAAAATAATTGACGCCGTTGTCGAGCATATATTTGATCTGCTCGTTGAGACGCTTTTGGTCGATTTCGGCGTTGGAAGCGCCGCGCGCCCAGCCGTTCGCGTGCCTGCCGTCAACCGTGGGCATCCGCATTGCCCCGTACCCGAGAAGCGATATCTTTCGCCCGTCAACTTTGAAATTGCTGGTCATGCGATACTATTCCTGCTCAAGCCCCTTGAGAACCACGTCTGCGAAAATCGCGTTGCCGCGATTGTTCAGGTGTGTGCCGTCCCACGTAAGCGTTCTCTTTTTAGGATCCTTCTTTTCGGCAATCGCCTTGCGGATCGCGGCTCCAGGATCGAGATAAATATACTTACGCTCCAAAGCCATGCGTTTAAGTTCGGAATTGTACGACGCGAGATTTATGTTTGCGCCATAATTTGGATCGTCCTCAAGGACAGGAGTCTGAGAAAGAACAACTATTTTCGCGCCGGTTTTGTCGAGTTTGTCGAAAATCGTCGAGACGTTTTTAATGTACTTGTCCAGCGGGACTCCCGGATTGTCCGCGGCAGGATTGGGCGAATCGTTCACCCCGCACGAGAAAAAGACCCACGTAGGCTTGCGGCGGATAACGTCGGCGTTGATGCGCTTGAGCATATCGGCGCTCGTATTGCCGGCGATGCCCGCATGAATGAACGCGACTTCATCGACCTCTTTTCTGACGCGCGACTCCAGGATGTTCACCCAGCCGCGCGGATCGTCGGCGCCGAGCTGAGTTATGGAGTCACCGAGAAACGCGATTCTATCGCCGTTTACGAACGGAAGCCCGGCAAACGCCGAGGAAAGGACAAAAAGTGCTGACAACATCAATGCGGCTTTTTTCATTTTTTATCTCCTTTATCATCGTGCATTATATCAAAAATCACATACATGTTGTTAAGTGGAATATAATCAGATTCTACAATTCGGCTGAATTAAGATTGCAGAATGAATTATGGCTAGTACAACCGAAGGAGATATCACGCCAATTGTAAACTGCAATGGATTAGTCTCCGCCGTAAAAGGCGGTTCCTAATCCACACTTCGCCAAGTTAACGATATAGCAAAAGATTTATGCTTTCAGATTATTATCACTTGCCGTCTGAAGCCTCTTCAATCTTCTTAATAAGCTCGGCTTTGGCAGATTCGAACTCTTCAGAAGCGAAAGGCTTGTCGTTCCAGTCGATAAACGCCTGCTGAAGCGCGAGCATGAACTTGCGCGTCGCATCCTTTTCGGGGAACTCAAACTCGGTAACAAGAACCTTCTCCATCATATCGAACATAACCCTCTGGCGCTCGACGGGCGTAGAAGAGTCCGAATCGGAAAACGCGTTCTGCTGGAGATAGACGGCGTCAAGAAATTCGCCCTTGAGATAAGTCGTAAAGTCTTCGAGCGAGGTTCCCTCTTCGCCGACGACCTTCATCATCTGACCGATTTCATTACCCTTGCGGAGAATGGCGCGGGCCTTTTCGACACGGTCCTGATCAATGACCGAATTGTATTTGCTCCAGCTGTCGAGCGGGTCGATCGCGGGATAGCGGCGGGCGTCGGAACGGGCGCGCGAAAGACCGTGGAAGCCGCCGACGACCTTAAGCGTCGCCTGGGTTACGGGCTCGTCGAAGTTGCCGCCCGCGGGCGAAACGGTTCCGCCGATCGTAACCGAGCCGATGTCGCCGTTTTTAAGCTTTACGCGGCCCGCGCGCTCGTAGAACGCGGCGATACGGCTTTCGAGGTATGCGGGGAACGCCTCTTCGCCAGGAATCTCCTCGAGTCGGCCCGAAAGTTCGCGCATGGCCTGCGCCCAGCGGGAGGTGGAGTCGGCGAGAACGAGAACGTTCAGTCCCTGCTGACGGAAATATTCGGCGAGCGTAACGGCCGTGTAAACCGACGCTTCACGCGAGGCGACCGGCATCGACGAGGTGTTGCAGATGATGATCGTGCGCTTCATGAGCGACTGGCCCGTCTTCGGGTCTACGATTTCGGGGAATTCCTTCAGAGTTTCGACAACCTCGCCCGCGCGCTCGCCGCAAGCGGCGGAAATCACGATATCTACCTTCGCGTAGCGAGCGGTCGTCTGCTGAAGAACGGTCTTGCCCGCGCCGAAGGGTCCGGGAATGCAGTATGTCCCGCCGACGGCCACGGGGAAGAACGTGTCGATCGTGCGCACCGTCGTCTCAAGCGTTTCGGTAGGCGCAAGACGCTCGACGAAGCACTTGATCGGCACCTTTACGGGCCAGCGCTGGAGCATCTGGACTTTAACGTCTTTCCCGTTTGAGTCAGTCAGCGTCGCGATGTCTTCAACGACGGTGTAATCGCCCTCGCCGGCGAGTTCCTTGACCGTGAAAGAACCGCGAAACGCGAAAGGCACCATAATCTTATGGCCGGGCATCGTCTTGTTGTCGAAGATTCCCTCGGTAACCCAGCCGAGAACGTCACCGGCCGAAACGCGCTCGCCTATCTTGGCCGTCGGATGCCAGTCCCATTTTCTGTCGCGGGGAAGCCCCGGCAGGTATATGCCGCGCTGAAGGAAGTACTCGGCGTCCGCTGAAATTTTCGCCGCCTCCTTCGCAAGTTCGGAAAGAGGATTCTGAAGTCCGTCGTAAACCTGAGCGAGCATGCCTGGACCAAGCTCGGCGGCGAGAAGTTCGCCCGAAAACTCGACCTTGTCGCCCACCGTCAGATCCGTCGTCGCGTCGAACACCTGCATATCGCAGACCGTGCCGCGGACACGGACGATCTCGGCCATGAGCCGCTTCTCACCGAGGATTATGTAACCGACTTCGTTCTGGGCTACGGCTCCGTCAAATGCGACGGAGGTCATGTTTCCGTTTACCGCTACAATCTTTCCGGTTGTGGTCATTGTTGGACTCTCTTTGATTTTTAAAATGAAATTTTAGTTTCAGCCGTCAGCCTGTCGAACGCGGCGGAACCGGCTTCTGCGGAAATCTTCGCGCGTTTGATGGCGATTTTCAGTCTCACCGCGTATGTCGCGAGCGCACCCGCGCCGAGAGGAGATGTAAGATCGGTCAATTCTTCGGCGGCGTCCCACCAGATTCTGTCCAGAAGTTCGTCGCGCTTCGCGACATCCTTCTCCTGAAACGCGTGAGCGACTTTCGTGCGCCAATAAACGGAGCAGCCTTCGGCGGCGCGAACCCATTTCGCACCGCCCCGCGCCACGGCGACCGCGTTTTTAAGCTGTGTTTCGAGATCGGCCCATTTTTCTCCCGTAAGTTCGTCGATCCCCTTGCCCGCATCGACGCAGAGCGAGGTGAACTTCTCCCACGAAATGGCGGGCGGCTGATCGAAAACGAGCGCCGGAAGGCTCGCGACTATGTAATCGATCGTCATTTCAGAAGCCTGGCGAGTTCGGGACGAAGGCGCTTGGAAAGCTCTTCGGCGACTACCTCAGCGGTGAACGCGTGCTCGACGCGGCCGCCGTCGATTTTTACCGAAAAGCCGGAATAAACGTTCTCGTCGGTAACGATGGAGATTTCGCCCTTGGCGGCGAGCTGGGCCTTAAGAGAGGCGGCGAGCTTTTCGGCTGCGGCGATTTCAACGCTGCCGGTAAGGTCTTTTACCGCTTCACCGGCGAGTTGAACGGCTACCGTCTCGTCGGCGAGGGCCTTCTCGACATTCTTCACAAGCACCCCTTCAAGAAGGGCGGTGATCGCCTCGCGGACTTTAAGAACCGTGTCGCGGGCGGCCTGCTTCACCGTTTCGTCGGCACGCGCGGCGAAATCGTCGGCGACAGTCTTGGCCTCGGCCTTCGCGCGTTCAGCCTTTTCCTTGGCGGTCTTGACGATTTCGGCGGCCTTGGCCTTCGCTTCGGCAATTATTTCGGAAGCCTTCGCCTCGGCTTTCTCGACACCGTCACGGTTGATCTTTTCTAACAGTCCCTGCAGATCTTCAGACATGGTTACCTCCATTATTACAGATAATTATATACCTTTTTTTATCTGAAAGTCAATTCTTTCAACCTACGCTTTAACCGACTTTAAAACGCAGTACCCGCGGCGGCGGATGACTTCGACATTCGGGAAGTAGCGCTCCTGAACAGGCCTTAGGCCGGCATCGTTCTTTACGACCGTATAACACAAGCCGCCCGGCTTAAGAGCCCTTTTAGCCGTCTCGAGAAACACTTCGGCTATCCTGTAATCGGAATAATAGGGAGGATTGCCCGCGAAAACGTCGAATGTTCCGTCCATCCGCGCGGGCGTCCCGTTATCCGCCAAGATCACCTCGGCAGACATATTGAAATTCGCCGCGTTCAAGTTGGCCGCCTCGACGGCCCGCGAATGGGAATCGACCATGACGAGCGAAATATCCTTTACGACGCTCTTGACGAGAAAGCCGACAAGCCCGCAACCGCAACCCATGTCTAAAAGTTTGAGAAATGAGGAATGGGGAAACGGGGATGAGGTGAGGTCGCGGGAGATTACTTCCGCAAGAGCGAGACCGCCCTCGTCGAGACGTCTGTGGCAAAAGCACCCGGGGTAGCTCGTAAACATAAGCTTATCGCCGCCAGGGACGCTCGCAGGCCACTTCGCGCTGAAATCACGCACGCGGTCGGGATCGTCGCGGATTTTGGAAAGAAGCTCGTTCCTGTCGCGCTCCTTGCCGACGAATTCGAGCTCGAATTTCGCCGGCTTGAGACGATGAATCTCCTGAAGCATATCAAGCGAAAGCTCGCCCGACATAAGTTTAGGCCCTGTCTTGAATTTTATGAGATCCCAGGGACCTTCAGGCAGATGTGGCGAACAGACGGCGCGGATATGATGCGTTTTCTCGATGGCGTGGCGATGGTAGATATCGAGCGTATGGCAAAGAACGTCCCCGTCGATCCACTTTGCGGTAAACTTCTTGCCGTGCTTGCCGCGCTCAAAAAGATCGGCAGCCTTATATCCTACGAGAAGCGTTTTCACAGCGCGTATTTCTCCGCCGCGCAGCTGAGGCGCTCGATCGTTTTCTCGCGACCGAGAAGCTGAAGCATCTCAAAGAGTCCAATACCTTCGCCCCGGCCCGAAACGGCGACGCGGATCGGGTGGACCCACGGGCCCATACCGTTTCCTTGCGAAAGTTCCTTAACGAAATTTTCAAGCGCCGGGGCCTTCCATTCGCCCGCATTCTTAAAGCGCTCCACGAGATCAAGGAGAAGCGCCTTTACGCCTTCCTTTTTAAGACGCTTTTCGACGGCCTTCTCGTCCATCTCAAACTCGTCGCTGAAAAAGCATCTGCAGGCGGCGGGAATATCATTCAGGAATTTAGTCCTGATCTGAAGCTGGTCGACGAGATAGTCGGTATCGTAGCCTTCAGGAATCGTCATACCGGCCTCGTTAACGCGGCGGACGAGCTCCGAGGTGAAAACGTCCTTGGGCATACGCTTGATGTATTCGCCGTTCATCCACTGAAGTTTCTTCATGTCGAACTTCGCGGCGGTAACGTGAACCTTGGCGAGATCAAAAAGCTCAATCATTTCGCTCTTCGTCAGAACCTCGCGGTCGTCGCCGGGGTTCCAGCCCAGAAGGAGAAGATAGTTGAAGAGCGCGTCGGGCAGATAGCCCTGATCTCTGAACTCGCCTACGAAAGCCGCGCCGTCGCGCTTCGAATAGGGCTTGCCCTGCTGGTTTACGATCATCGAAAGGTGGCCGTATTTCGGAACGGGAGCGCCGAGCGCCTTGAACATGCAGATGTGCTTAAACGTATTCTCCACATGATCGTCGCCGCGGATGATGTGTGTGACGCCCTGATCAATGTCATCGACGACGTTGGCGATGTGGAAGATGGGCGAGCCGTCGGAGCGTACGATCGCGAAATCCTGAATATCCTCGGCCTTTTTAGACATCTTTCCTTTTACAATGTCATCAAACTCGATAACACCTTCAGTAGGCATCTTAAACATTATAACTTCGCCCGTCTTGCCGTCTCGAGAAGTTCGCTCGCACCTGTAGGCGTGGCCGGAGGCGAGAAGCTTCTCGACGGCCTCCATGTGACGCGGCTTGTTCTTCGTCTGATAAAACGCTTCTTCATCGTAATCGAGCCCGAGCCACCGCATACATTCCAAAAGCGCCTGAATCGCCTCAGGCGTCGAACGCTCGAGATCCGTATCTTCGACGCGAAGAAGAAACTTGCCGCCTGTATGGCGGGCGTAAAGCCAATTGTAAATGGCGGCGCGGATATTGCCGATGTGAACCTTGCCCGTCGGAGACGGCGCGAATCTGACTCTGATATTTTCTGACATAGTCTTACTATTATACCAAAATCACACTGTCGAGTGGCGCAACATTTGAACGTGCAGTCGGCGGCACCGAATTTACCGGTCGAAAATATACCGTTTTACCGTCTTCAGCGCGTGTTGCAGCTCATTCTTAGACGAGACGGAACTCAGCGATAAGCGCAGAAACGCGCGGGAAGGATTTTTACGCGCCGCAAAACGGCATGAATGACAGACGCGCACTCCCGCCTCGAGAAGTTCCCGTTCGATGTCGGGCCCGTTCCGCTTCGAGGACGCCAGTTCTACCGTACGGAAAAAAGGCACATCCTTCGCCGCCCGTCGCTCCCTCGCAAACGTTTTTTCGAACACCGCGTTCATTTCCTTCGCCCGCCGTATTTTCAGATTGATGAGCTTTTCGGCGCAGCCGCTCAAAATCAGTTCACTCATGATTTCGGCATCGAGTGCGCCCGCCTTGATGGTCAAGCGGTGATGGGCGCCCATCAATTCTTTTAAATGCCGCTTAGGCGTTACGGCGAAAGCGACGCGGAGACCCGGGGCGAGAAAACGCGTCGCGCCCGTCATATAAAACGTCTGTTCGGGGAGTCTCCCCAAAAAAGTCCCCGTGCCGTCGGGCACGAGCGTCGCGTCATCCTCCAAAACAAACATTCCGCATTCCGATATTACCCTTGAGAGCTCATCCTTTCGGCGCTTCGACATCGTAACGGTGGTCGGATTGGCGCATGTCGGCATCAGAAAGACTCCTTTGATACGTTGACGCCCGGCAGCTTTCTTCAAAGCGTCCGGCAACATCCCCTCGCCGTCTCCTTCTACCGGAACAAGGCGGACACGCACGAGACGGGCGGCTTCAATTAAGTTTCCGTATGTAAATTCGTCCACGGCAAGCGCATCTCCAATTCCGAAAAACGCGAGCATTATCGTTACAAGCGCGCTGTGAACGCCCGGAAATACCACAGTCTCTTCAGGACCGGCTTCACATCCGAGGCGAGATATCCAGAATGCTCCTGCCGATCTGTGACGCGCGGCTCCCGAACGTTCGCTGTAGGAAAAAAGATCACGCGTATAATCGCGGTTCATCACATCGCGCGCGGTCTCGATCAGAAAGCGCGAACTCAATTCAGGAAACCCCTGGACGGCGCTTAAATCGATAACGGAAGCGTTCCCGCAATCCATTCTCCCCGGCAAAGGCGCGACGAACGTGCCGCGCCCCGTAACGCCGTAAACAAGTCCCCGTTCGCGGCAGATATCGTATGCTCTCGTCACGGTGGTGAAATTTATGTCCAGCCAATCGGCGAGTTCGCGCTGCGGGGGAAGACAGGTCCCCGGGGGAAGCGTTCCGGAGGTTATCGCGCGCTCTAAAGACGAAGCGAGCGACAGGTAACGAGGGCGCGTAAGCAAAGCGGGATCGGGCTGCCAACTGAGAGGATGCAGGGAAAAATCGTTTATCGGCATATTTTGTAATCCATACAATTTTGGGAATGTATTGATTCTACCATAGTGATAAACTGTCAGTCAATCGCATCAACATGAGAAAGGACGATATAATGAAAGGCAAAACCCCAAACCGCCTCCTCGCGGAAACTCTCAAGGGTGGAGTAATCATGGATGTTACCACGCCCGATCAGGCTAAGATAGCCGAAGACGCGGGCGCATGCGCCGTCATGGCGCTCGAGCGCGTTCCTGCCGATATCCGCGCGGCCGGCGGCGTAAGCCGTATGAGCGATCCCGGCATGATCCGCTCGATCCAGGAAGCGGTTAAGATTCCCGTCATGGCCAAGTGCCGCATCGGACACATCGTCGAAGCGCGTATTCTCGAGGCTATCGGAATCGACATGATCGACGAAAGCGAGGTGCTTTCACCCGCCGACGACACGCTTCACGTCGACAAGCGCAAATTCGCCGTTCCGTTCGTGTGCGGAGCGCGCGATCTCGGCGAGGCCCTCCGTCGCATCGGCGAAGGAGCGATGATGCTCCGCACCAAGGGCGAAGCCGGAACTGGCGATGTCGTTCAGGCGGTAAGGCACCTGCGCAAGATCGAGCAGGAAATCCGCTGGCTCACCGGTCTGAGAGAAGATGAACTTTACGACGCGGCCAAGAAACTCGCCGCGCCTCTCGATCTCGTTCAGAAGGTCCATGCCGACGGAAGGCTCCCCGTCGTCAATTTCTCGGCGGGCGGAGTCGCGACTCCTGCGGACGCCGCTCTCATGATGGAACTCGGCGCCGAAGGCGTTTTCGTCGGCTCGGGAATCTTCAAAAGCGGAGACCCCGCAAAGCGCGCGGCGGCGATCGTCAAGGCCGTTGCGAACTGGCAGAATCCAGAAATGCTCGCGGAACTCTCTTCAGGTCTCGGCGAAGCGATGGTCGGCATCAACCCCGATGAAATCCGCACGATAATGGAGGCGCGCGGCATTTAAGCCCAACAATTTCAAACAGCGAAAAGTAAACCCGACTTTTCGCTGTTTGATTTCTTTAAAAACAGCGGGGACAGTCCCCTTTCTGATATTACCAGCTGAAGTCTACCGTCTTTCCTTCACGAGTGCGAAGGCCTTTTACGCTTCCGCCCTTCCAGTCTGCGGGAATCGATTTCTCGAGGAGGATTTCACATACCGCCGCGACCATACCGAGGTTGCCGTCGATCTGGAACGGAGGATGTGTAGCGAACATGTTGTCGAGAGTATTGTACCTGAGAAGCGACTCGAGCATCTCGCCCGCCTTGTCGCCTTCGCCGAGACGAGCCCAGAGGGCCGCGCGCCAGGGCCATGTCCAGCTGCGGCGAGAGTCGCCCGTCGTGGTGCGGCCCGCGAGCGCGACCTTGGCGGCCTCTGCGAGCTCAGGCGTAGCCTTGCGCGAAATCGTCGAGCCCGGATAGACGGCATAGAGGTGGCTCGTGTGGCGATGCTGATCGCCTTTCACGTCGCGGTCGGCCTCCCACTCCTGAAGCTGGCCCCACTTGCCGATCTTGTCCTTAAGAAGTTTAGGCTCGACACGCGCGACCTCCTTGACGAACGCATCGTTGATCCCGAGCTCCTTGGCCGCCGCAAGAATGGAGCGGAAGAGTTCGCGCATGATCTGCTGATCGTGGGCGACGCCGTCCTCGCGCGGACCATGCTCGGGACTCCAGCCGTCCTTTACGACGATCGTTCCGTCGGGACGCTCCTTGAGCTGGGTCGAAAGAATAAACTCCGCAGCGCCCTTCATAAGCGGCCAGCAGACTTCCTTCAGATATTTCTTATCGCGCGTGAAGAGGTAGTGATCGTAGCACTGCGCGGCCATCCACGGCGCGCCCGCAAAGTTCCAGCGCCAGCCGCCGCCGCCGAACGCATTGGCGCTCGTGCGGTACGCGTAACCCTTCGAATCGGGGAACGCCATACGCGAACCCTCGGCCGCGGTCGGCATCGACATGAGCATCCAATCGGAAAGCGGAGTAAAGCAGTCAGAAAGATTGGCGGAATCGGCACCCCAGTAATTCATCTGGATATTGATGTTGGTGTGATAGTCGGCATGCCACGGCGGATTGTTTGAATTATTCCAGATTCCCTGAAGGTTGGCGGGCAAAGTACCGGGACGCGAACAGCTGATAAGAAGATAACGGCCAAAGTTGAACATAAGCGCGACAAGCGGAACATCCTTGCCGCCTTTTTTAACCTTCGCCAGACGTTCGCGCGTAGGAATCGCCTTATCGCCTTCGCCGAGATCGAGCGTCATGCGGTCGTAATACTTTTTGTAATCGGCAACATGGCGCTGAAGAACTTCAGACGGATAGATCGTAGGGGAGAGTTCACCGATCGTATCTGTGCCCGTGACGGCCCTCAGAACAACAACAGTCAAACCGCGAGACTTAAAATTCTTTAAAACATCGGCACGCGCGGCATATTTTAAGCCATTAGGAAGCGTACCGGAAAACGAAACGCTGTTATTATCCGATTTTTCACCTTCACCGTGCGCACCCTTGAGCGTCAGCCTGATGCGGCGCTTCTTAACGTCGCTGATGAAAATAAAAATCGCATCATCGGGAGCGCTCGCAAAAATCCTGCGCTTGAAATTATCATCCGCGATTTTAAACTGATCGTCGTATACCGCCGTCGAAACGTTAAGCTGACGGCGATAATCGGTTACTGCGCCTTCGCCGAGACCTTCAATCGCAATATTGAGTTCTCCGAAATTCTGATACGCGCCCATTGTCGAATAATTGGCGTCGGCGCGGTTGTCGTGAATATCCTTCGTGAGATTCTTGTCGCCCGTCCAAAGCGAATCGACATTGAACTGGAGCTTAAGATTTCTAGCTCCTCCGTCGACCATGCACCCGAGTCTCCCGTTACCGAGCGGATACCACGAATTCTCCCAGCCGCGACCCGGCTGATTATCCCAAATCACATTTTCCGCGCCAAAAGCAAGAACGCCAAGAAAAGCGAAAACAACAGCTAAAGTTTTTTTCATTTTAACTCCTCTTTAATTTATATGAAACAGTATACCCAATCCACATGCATATAGTCAACAAGCAACTATCACCCTTATCCCACTTTTTCTGCTGTGCTCCCAACGAGCCAGCATTCCGTGGTTAAAAATCCCGCGTCAAATTCTCACTTTACAAAACAAGATAAAACCGCCGCTATTATCCAATTTCTATCACTTTTCTCCTGTGGGGACAGTCCCCCAGGCTATTCGTGGAAGTAGAAGAAGTTGTATGTACCGGAAACGCGCTGTATCCAGAGCGGCCTTGTCGCGACTGACTCCGTCGGATCCCACCCGAAGGCGAGTTCAACAGCGTTATTCGACGCTCCATTGAGACGCTGAACACAAAGATAGCCATCGTACATAAAGCGGTGGTGCATATTTGTACTCCCGTTCACCGTTTCAACATATTCAACACGGCGGCCCATGCGGTCGTACTTCATCGTGATGTTCGTCGCGCCGCACGACCACAGGACGGGGCGGTTCTCGCCGTTGTAGGTAACGCTCCTGACGCCAGTGGAGGTCTTTACGAGCGTCTGGTTTCCGTCCAGGTCGAACTGAGGTGCGAACTCTTCCTGCGGCGCGTTGGGGACAACGCGCCCTACCCTTGAACGGCGTTTCGCGAAGCGGTAGGGCGGCTTGTCCCCAAGCCGCCGCACCAAGGCGGGAAATTCCCCGCCTCGGCTGCGCAAGTCGGACCTATCGAAACGGTAAGCGCACGCGCTACCCTTTCGAATCATCATTCGCTCCTTTCACTGCTTGCGTCCCTTCTTTTGCCGTCCCGCCGCTTGCGAACAACAATTACCATGGTAACCATCAATATGCGTCTAAACGTCATGGTCTTTCTCCTTCTGGGGCGTCACCGTCACCCGTTGTTGTATATTGGACGCATCTCTCACACAGAAACTTTGATGCTACATTATCTAGCATTCTGAAAGGTTCATAATCAGTCAAGCCTATTCTCCAACCATACTTTGAAATATTTTCGTAGAGATAAATATAATTTCGCCCGTCATAATACAACAAATAATTGCAATCGCAAATTGTAATCATAATCGCTAACGGTGCATCTTTTATATCGACATCTGAGCTAAATATAGCAACACCATTATTTTCAGTTAAAGGATGCATCCAAGTATGGAATTGTGTTTCTTGGAATTGGCTACGCATTTCATCTATAATAATCTGGCATTTACGTGGCAGGAGAAAATAGTATAAGAGAAGAAGATATGTCACAACAACCGCGCAAACAATGTTAACAGTAGTTGATATTATCAAAAATCGCCTACCTATGCAACATTTCATTACTTGTCTCCATTGCTTGACTTCAACCGGTATTGAGAAACGATTGAGGCTTCCCGCCCTCTGTAAAGAAAGTTCGTCACTATGCCATTTCCATCATACTGATGCGAAAGCAAAAAATCTAAGTTGCCAATGCTAACAGAAAAGGACCTGGTATCTTCATTTTTAGAAACTATTATTGGACGAGAACCTGCATTGACATAACACACTTGTTCTGCTGGTCTAGAAATAAGTGTGCAAATGTCATTCTCAAAAACAATTTCACCTGAACTTAGATGTTTAACAGAACTATGACCCGCATTAAATATAAATCTCGCGGCAATGATACCTATCAATAGAATTGCAAAAAAGCAATTCAAAGATACAGAAATTATCGCATAGGATTTTCGACTCATAACTACCTCCTATTCATGCCGAGCATCCATATCTTGTAGCATTCTACTTAGCTTCTGGTAAGCCTTCTCTAGTTCCCCTATCCTTTTCAGAACACGAGGATTATTCAAATCACTACATAACAGTGATTGTATTTCCCGATTGATTTCACCCATCTTTGCAATTATCATTGCTTTACTCATAGGTTCAACTGCCGATGCCATCTCAGAGCCTGGACTTGGTGCGACATAACCTAAAAGACTCACAAGCCAATCCCAAAATCCTTGCCCTAATATATCATTGTAAAAAGGATAATTATTAACAAATACAAAGAGTGAAAGTGCGAATGTTTCATTTTTTGGGTCGCGAACAGTCCACCTGGAAATGGAAGGAATATAATGCCTGTAATTATAGTACACGAGACCCAGCACGTCATCGGCGTATTCACTGCTGAACCTGAATGGGTTGACCTCGGCGACATTAAAGGCCGTGAAGGCTGTGTTGGTGGTGACAGCGGTCACTACACCGAAGGGTGCGAACTCGTAGTGCGCGGGAACGCTGCGCGCCGACTGGTAGGAAACGAGCTCCGAGACGTTCTTGTTGCCGTCGTGGAAGTAGAAGAAGTTGTAAGTCCCCGAGACGCGCTGCATCCAAAGCGGGCGGGTGGCGACTGGCTCCGTCGGATCCCATCCGAAGGCGAGGTCAACGGCGTTGTTGGCGGAAGCATTGAGCCGCTGGACGCAGAGGTAGCCGTCGTAAACGAAGCGGTGGTGGGCGTTGGTGACGGTCACCGAGGACGGCGACCCTCCCACCGTCTCAAGGTATTCCACGCGCCGCCCCATACGGTCGTACTTCATCACGATGTTCGTCGTGCCGCACGACCAAGAGACGGGGCGGTTCTCGCCGTTGTAGGCGACGCTCCAGACGCCAGTGGAGGTCTTAACGAGCGTCTGGTTTCCGTCCAGGTCGAACTGAGGAGCAAACTCTTCCTGCGGCGCGTTGGGGACAACGCGCCCTACCAACGTGTACTGGTTGAGGCTATTGGCGACGTATGTGCGGTTGGTGCCGAGGTCGAGAGACGAGAGGCGGTTGCCGATGTCATCGTACTGGTAGGCGTATTCGTTCAGCGTCGCGTTCTTCACGGCATTGGTCAACTCGTTGCGGTCGTTGTAGCCGTAGGCGTCGGTGCGCGTCTCAGTCATGCGCGTACCGGAACGGGATATTTCCGTGCGGCGTCCGATGGCATCGTTGACATAGTCGTACTGCGAGACGACGCTGCCAAATGCCGTGTTCTTAACTTGCGTCAGGAGGTCGCGCGTCGGCTCATACGTCCAGTCCGTCCGCCCCGCCGTGCCGACGGTCAGCGAAGACTTGAGGTCGGTCCCCGGCAGGTAGCCGTACGTGTACCACGCCCCGGCGAACATCACGCGCTTGATGCGGGCGGTGTCGGGCTCGTACTCGATGATGTTCTTTCTTGAATTGTCGAGCGTGTAGCCGAGGTCGCGCCCGAATGCGTCGCGGTGTCTTGTCTTGCTCTTGGAGTAAAGCCCAATCGTCGCCTCGCCAACGACTTCGCCGAAGTCGTCGTATGTGGTTGTGGTCGTTCCAACGGCATCGGTCGCGGAAATCTGACGTCCCAAAGCGTCATAGACGAACGTGATGGACGGAGTGCCGTCGGAGTAGGTTGTATTCGTCAGATTATTCCAGCCGTCGTATGAGTATGTCGTAACGACCCCACGGGCCCATGTACGCGTCGCGAGATTTCCGCTATCTGTATAGGTGTAAGCCGGGCCTTTACCGTCTGCATAAATTTTAGAAAGGAGTAGCCCTGTCGCATCGTCATAATTCCATACCGTCACATCGCCGTTCGATGAATGTTCCGCACGATACGTTGTCATATTAGTCATGACATTGTAATCATTGTAAGCATAAGAAACCGGATAAGTTCCCCCGCCTTCGTATATCTTGTTGCCGCGAAGATCATACTCGTACACTGTCGCAATTCCCAATGCATTGGTAATCGCGGCGAGATTTCCTATCTCATCATAAGCATAGCGCGTCGTGCTTCCCGCCGCATCAGTAACGCTGGCGAGACGCCCAAGTGAATCGTATTCGTTTGTTGTGGCGTTGCCGCGACCGTCGACTTGTATTTTAGCACGACGATACGCATCGTACACGATTGAATTTGTAACAGCCGAATGAGAGACCGATAAAATCTCAACGCCATCAACACTTTTCGTTAAAGCGATATTACTCGCCGTAGACACTGCGGAATATGTCATTCGCGTCGAGGAAGCAGTATCTAAACTCGTCCACATTTCGCTTTTATTGCCGCGAACATCAAACGATATATTACGCGATTCATCTGAAAGCGAGAGTCCTGATATTTGGGACATATTCGTCGTCACGAGCGGAGCGATAGACGAATCCGAAGAAGTAACCGTGCTTGATGAATTGCGCCATACATTACCACCATATAAAATATACCCTGTCGCCGCAGCCCGTATCTGGCTTTTGCCGTCCGCCGTTCTTTCAACGCTTACAACATCGCCCCACACATCGTATGTAAGCAATTCGCGGGGCTTTCCAGTCTGAAGCTTTTCTATAAGTTGACCCTTATCGTTATATGTCATTTCTGTTATAAGAATCGAGCCGTTCGCACCTGGACGCTCTTCCAAGACTTTTTCACCGAAAGCGTTGGTGTATGTCTTTATCCATCGCGCGCCATCGGGAGAAAGATAATTAACTTTCTCCCACCTGAGACCATCGTCTGTGACGCCATAAGTCCAATATTCATTCGCATCAGATGTCCCCGTAATGGAGTGAATCGAACCGTCGGGATTAAGTGTAGTTGTTCTGACAGCTCCGGACGGATAAACTATTGTCGTAACTCTGCCATCGTCCGAATAATTATAGGTCGTAGTACGGTTTTGAGCGTCCGTCTCGCGAATTAAACACGACTGTTCATCATATTGACGCGTTCGTGTTCGCTCTTCCAATCCATCAGAGGTTTCTTTCTCGCAGATTACACGACCTTCTGCATCATAAATATATTCCGTTCTTACAGAACCAAGAGGACTGTTACGCGTTGTGTACAGAATCTCTTTAGCTTCATTAAAAACATTCGTAGTTAAAATCCCGTCTTCCGAGCGAATCCACAAAGGCCCCGTACATATCCAATCTGAAGACGACTCCTTACCGTCTGATTTCACGGAATAAATATTTTTGTGCGCCGCGTTATACCGGTTTGTAGTCCAATCCGTTTCATGCCATGCGTTGTTTATATACGCATAATTAACGACTGACACCGCGTTGCCTGAAACATCATAGGACATGACGGTTCTTGTTGACTTTCCATTGACGAGAGAGAAGCCCTCATCCTCAGACCAGACACCGTTGTCTATCGTTTGAATCCATGAATAATCAACAGGATCATATTCTGCGTATTCTATTTTTGATGCCCGTCCTGTTTCATCAACTAAGAGCGTCATCCTTCCGAAATTATCAAATTCATTAAATGAAGTTCGCGATGCAACCCCGTCTTTACGGATGTTTACAACCCTATTCGTCAAATAAATCGTTTCTTCATCTTCAACGATTATCCCATTTTCTTTTACAATCCTGTGAGCCACGCGCCGGTCAACAACTCCGCCGACAGGAGGAAGTTCTGGATAGCTCAATACGGTTTCACGAACAATTCCTCCATTAACTATCGAAAGTTCATTTGTCACACGATTCCATTCGTCATACTTATACGCTGTTTCATATCCGCGCGAATCCGTTTTAGAAGCTACTGTACCAGAAGTATTGCGCTGAATTAAAAACTGTCTTTTACCGCCAATTACTTTATCTGTCTCCATGATTGAGCGGTTTGAAACATCAAGAACAGAAGTTTCGAGGCGCTCGACTTCGCCTGCATTATTCAACGTTTTATAAACCACGTTCCAAACATCATTTGTCAGATCGTAAGCGATTTCCTTTTTTCGCGTTTTAACGGCTTCAGTTCCAGGCGCTTTCGTAAAAATCCAATCCTGGGCAGCAGAGTCATACCGCCATTCTGTAACAAACTCCAATTGCGCAGAGCGTCTTTCCGTAAGTCTAAAAAGACCGCTGCCGTCACCTGAAAACACAAATGTTTTAGCGACAATTCCAGACCGGGACGACCATTGCAGCTGATAAGAGAAACTACTTAACGGTTCAACATCCATCCTGCCGTCAGACAATGAAACAATAGATTTTATCGCACCCGAAGCATCATATTCAATATCAATGCCCAAATCCTCGACACTAATCCACATCCCGTCCGGAGGGCGGAGCGCTTTAACCAGGCCTGTTTGCGCATCGTATTTTATTTCGGTACGATTTTCAAGGACCTCTACCAAATCCCCATCCAACCTGTAAACGCCTCGTGAAAGCCCTGACGACATATTGACAGGTTTCCCGTCTTTATATTCAGTTCCCTCGCCAAATGAATTTAAGATTATCACATCAAGAGGACGACCGTCGTCAACAACGGTTTCACCTTTCACGAACACGGCTCTGCGGGTCATCGGATGATCATAAACAAGCGCGCGTGAAGTCCATAAACGCGACACAGGATAAGTTTCTTTAATCGCCACTCGTCCAGTCGGAAGGTTTGGGATCCATGGCGTACGTCCGAATGTTTGAGAAAAAGAAACACTGCCTAACTCCGTTGTTGTCCCCTCTATACAGCAGCAATCGTCCTCCGCCTCTTCCTTTTCTGGCAAGAGTGTAAACACCGCAGACTCACTATCTATTAGAATACCTTCTTCATATAGGCCGAACGTTACCGTAGAACTACGCTCGACATCCCAATAATCCGAGGCTTTATCTACACTTGCGGTGTCATTTGAAACAATAAGTCCGCCATCGGAACTTATACATTTGATTTCATAATCCAATCCCTCAACGCCTTCGCCAAGTTGTGTTGCAACAGTGCATTCTTCGCCCGGCTTCTTTCTCGAGAATTTCACGTCATTAGGAGAAACCTGAATTCTAACATCATTTGTAGCCGGCACATACTCGGCAAATTTCAGAACCGAAAAATGTGCAGGGCCGCCGACGCTGGATACATTGAGTGAAATCGGATAGGCGACATTCGCCTTAAATCTTCCATACGCAATTTCCCCATCTCCAGAACCGTTTAACCATTCCGCAGATGCTACCATATCTCCTACCATCAGCTCGGCATGATCGTCGGCGGAAATTTGAAATGCGTACAACCCGCTTTTTCTCGGTATAAATCTACCGCCCGAGGCAACGACCTCACAGACATTGCTGTGACCAGGCCCAGAAGCCTCAAATTCGGGAATCGAGGAAGTTGTAGTAGTTCCGCCAGGTTCGGAAAGCCCAAGAATCGAAAAATCCCCAAATGGTTCTGTAATAGAAACCGTAACCGCAAATTCCCCGTCCAAACTGTAGAAAACTTCTTCATCGGAAGATGGGTTAGATAGTGCCGAAACGGAATCGTCGGCAGAAAAAGCCTGCGCCTGAGACGATAAGTTAACAGACGAGTTAATATTAGAAGCCAAATCACGATCTCTACTGGACTTCAATAAAATAGACGAGGCTTCCAACGGAGTACCGTCTAATGAAAAAAGAAACAGATATTCCGCATCAGGTTGAGTTGAAACGGGAATATCACCGCCTTCAGCCTCGTGCAAAATCCGCATATCCTCCGACAGAACGAAATAGCCTATCGCTGAAATTTCTTGAGTGGCTGCATCAACAACCAGCAAATCTTCACACTGATCGTTAAGCGTAACAAAAACGCCACCTGAAACATTTGCAAATTCCAATTCATGGCTTGTCGTCTCTGACACTGCTGGAGGATAAACGGCAGAATCGACTGCAATAAAATCAATCGCAAATGCCGCAAATGCAAAAGAAAGGACGATTAAGCACAACCGACCGGTAAAGCGCCTGATTTTTTGAGACATAATAGCATCCTTTCTTTTGATTTGAAATTGCCAGATAAGGAAATAGGTTCACTAATTCCAAGGCGATTATACCACTTCGTACTCAGAAACACAAGCTACAAATAAAAAGACCGCCGCTAAAAAGCGACGGTCATTTTCAGTACCCTTAATAAGGCTCAGCTTAGCCGACCGTACCGCCGGCGGCCTCGATCTTGGCCTTGGCGGCCGCGGAGCAAGGAACCTTGACGGTGAACTTCTTGGTGAGTTCGCCGTTGCCGAGAACCTTGATTTTCGGGCGCTTGTTGTCGGAGAATCCGGCCTTGGCGAGAGTCTCGACGGTGATTTCGGCACCGGCTTCGAACTTCTTCTCGAGATCGGAAACGTTGACGCCGAGAGCCTTGGCGTTGAACGCCGCATTGTTGAAGCCACGCTTGGGAATACGGCGGACGAGGGGCATCTGGCCGCCTTCGAAGCCGAGTTTCTGCTTGTGACCCTTGCGGGCGCCCTGACCCTTGTGGCCGCGCGTGGACGTCTTGCCCATGCCCGAACCGCAACCGCGACCGACGCGTTTACGACGCTCGCGGGCTCCGGGGGTATTCGTGAGATTGCTCAATTCCATGATAGTAACTCCTTTCGCGCTTACGCTCTGGCGGTGGCGATTTCTTCGGCCGAACGGAGCTTCAAGAGAGCGTTCATCGTGGCCTTGACCACGTTGAGACGGTTCTTGGAGCCGAGCGACTTGCCTACGGCGTCACGGATGCCGACCGCTTCGAGAACGGGACGCATACCGCCGCCGACGATGAGTCCCGTTCCGTCGGGAGCCGGCTTCAGAAGAACGCGGCCGCCGTCGCAAACGCCCTCAACCTCGTGGGGGATCGTCTTGCCCTTGAGCGTGATCTTGCGCATATTCTTGCGCGCCGCCTCGCCGCCCTTGCGGATGGCGTCGGAGACTTCATTGGCCTTGCCGAAACCGACACCGACCTTGCCCTCCTTGTCACCGACGACGATGACGGCGGAGAAGCTCATACGGCGACCGCCCTTGACGGTCTTGGCGCAGCGGTTGACGAACACGTTGTGCTCGTCGAGCTCGTCCTGCTGAGCCATCTCGTTACGCTTATCGCGATTCTGAGCCATAATTACTTAGCCTCCTCTTTCTTAGCGCTGATCGAAAGGCCCGCCTCGACGGCAGACTCGACGATGGCCGCGACGCGACCGGTGTACTTGAAGCCGCCGCGGTCGACGACGACGGTCGCGATACCCGCGGCCTTGGCGGCCGCAGCGGCGGCCTGACCGAGGCTCTTGGCGACTTCGAGATTGTTCTTCGTCTCCTTGAGCGAGCTCGCGGAGGCGAGAGTCTTGCCGGCATCGTCGTCGATGAACTGAACGTACATGTTCTTGTTCGTGACGCAGATGGACATACGCGGACGCTCCGCGGTACCGACGATGCGCTGACGGAGGCGGATATGCCTCTTCTGGCGCTGAACTTTGCGATTGAACATTTCGCTTTCTCCCTACTGTCGCGATTAAGCGACCTTCTTGCCCTGTTTGCGGCGGATCTTCTCGCCGACGTACTTGATGCCCTTGCCCTTGTAGGGTTCGGCCGGGTAGAACGCGCGGATGCGGGCGGCGGCTTCGCCGACGAGCTCCTTACTGATACCCTTAATCGTGACCTGAAGACCGTCGTTCTCGACGGTAACGGTCAATCCCTCGGGGATGGCGTAGATTTTGGGAGACGCGAAACCGAGCGAAAGAGCGAGCTCGCTGCCCTTGAGGACAGCCTTGAAACCCGTACCTTCGATCGAAAGCTGCTTCGTGTAGCCCTGCGACACGCCGATAACCATGTTGTTGATCAGCGCGCGGGCGAGACCGTGGAAGTTACCGTATTTATCATCGTCGGCGCAAGCGACTTTGAGAATACCGTCTTCAACATTCGCCGTGATGCCTTCATGCATCGTGTAGGAAAGCTCACCGAGCTTGCCCTTAGCCGTCACTTTCTGACCCTCGACCGTGACTGTTACGCCCTCGGCGAGTTTGACGGGTTCTTTTCCGATTCGAGACATTGTCTTATGGCTCCTGAATTATGCGATTGTGCAAAGAATTTCTCCGCCGACCTTCGCCGCGCGAGCCTCTTTGCCGGACATTACGCCCTTGGAGGTCGAGAGGATGGCGAGGCCCATGCCGCCGAGAACGGCAGGGATTTCGGGGACCGATACGAACTTGCGAAGACCGGGCTTCGAGACGCGCTTGAGCTCCGTGATGGCCGGAACGGCACGATCGGAGTACTTGAGCGTAATCACGAGCTTCTTCGGGAATTCGCTGGTCATGACGACGTCGGCGATGTAGCCGGCTTCCTTCATGACGCGGGCGATTTCGCCCTTCATGTTGCTCGCGGGCGTCTCGACGGAGTGAAGGCGGGCCTTCAGACCGTTGCGGATCGTCGTGAGCATGTCGGAAATGGGATCGATAGTCATTTTAAGATTCCTTCCCTCTAATAATTACCACGAGGCCTTCGTTACACCGGGGATGAGACCGGCAACAGCGAGTTCGCGGAAGCACAGACGGCAAACGCCGAACTTGCGGATGTAAGCGTGACGACGGCCGCAACGCTGGCAGCGGTTGTACGCGCGAACCTTGAACTTGGGCGTCTTCTTCTGCTTTTCAATCAAGCACTGCTTAGCCATGATTAGTTCCTCCCTGCGAACGGCATACCCATGGAGTTGAGAAGCTCCTTGGCGGCCTTATTGTCAGTCGAGCTGGTCACGAACGTGATGTCCATACCGGAGTGGGCCGAACCTTCCGCGATGATTTCGGGGAAGATCGAGTGCTCCTTGAGACCGAGCGTATAGTTGCCGCGGCCGTCGAAGCCGCGGTTGGAGACGCCGCGGAAGTCGCGGATACGGGGGAGAGCGACCGAGATGAGGCGGTCGGCAAATTCCCACATGCGCTCGCCGCGAAGCGTGACCTTGGCGCCGATAACCATGCCCTCGCGGAGCTTGAAGTTCGAGATCGACTTCTTCGCGCGGCAGAGCTGGGGCTTCTGGCCTGTGATCGCCATGAGGTCGTCAGCGAGCTGCTTCTGCTCGTCCTTGGAAACGATGCCGAAGCCCATGTTGATGACGATCTTCTGGAGGCGGGGAACGAGCATCTTGTTGGTCGTACCGAGCTTCTGTTCAAGCTCGGCAACCATGCGGCTCGTATATTCGTCTTTAAGTCTTGCCATGATGGTCAGTTCCTTAGATTAGAGGGTTTTGCCGCTCTTGACGGAGACTCTGAGCTTCTTGCCGTCCTTGACTTCGGTCTTGACGCGCGTAGCGCACTTCTTGTCCGAATCGTAAGGCATGAGCTTGCAGAGGCGGATGGGCATTTCCTTGTCGATGATGCCGCCGGGAGTATTCTCGGTGCGACGCATGGCCTTCTTGCGGACGTTGACGCCCGCAACGATGGCCGTACCCTTCTTGGGATCGACGCTGGTGACGGTACCGGTCTTGCCGGCGGAAGTTCCGCTGGTGACGATGACCGTGTCGTTCTTCTTGATTCTTGCGATAGCCATTGTTAGTACTCCTTGAATTAGACCACTTCCGGGGCCATCGAAAGAATCTTCATGTAGTTCTTCTCGCGGAGCTCGCGGGCGACAGGTCCGAAAACGCGGGTGCCGATCGGGTTGAGCTTGGCGTCGACGAGAACGCAGGCGTTCTGGTCGAAGTGAACCGTGGAGCCGTCCTCGCGGCGGATCGGCTGACCCGTGCGGACGATGACGGCCGTCGCGACGGAGCCCTTCTTGATCGAGCTCGTGGGCGACGCTTCCTTGATGGCAACGCGGATGATGTCGCCCAGGTGGGCGTATTCCTTACGCTGGCCCTTGATGCGGAAGCACATGGCGCGCTTGGCGCCCGTGTTGTCCGCTACTACGAGATTGGAGAGTTCCTGTAACATTTCGACTTCTCCTTACTTGACGATGCGCCAGCGCTTGGTGGCACTCATCGGGCGGGTTTCCATAATGGTGACGCTGTCACCGACCTTCGCCGTGTCGGCCTCGTCGTGGACGTGGTACTTCTTGGTACGCGTGACGACCTTGCCGTAAACGGGGTGGAGTTCGCGGTAGCTGACCGTGACGACCACGCTCTTCGCGCCCATCTTGGACGCAACGACGCCTTTGCGCACCTTGCGCGCGCCGCGATTATTGGTTTCCGTGCTCATCAGATCTTGACTCCTGCGCGGGTGATAAACTTCGTGTGAATTCCGATCTTGGTGGCGGCGAGACGGAGACACTCCTTGGCGATCTCCTCGTTAACGCCGCCGACTTCGAACAGAACCTTACCGGGAAGGATAACGGCAGCCCAGAACTCGGGGTTACCCTTTCCTCCGCCCATACGGACTTCGATGGGCTTGCGGGTTACGGGCTTGTCGGGGAACACGCGGATCCACAACTTGCCTTTACGCTTCATTTCGCGGTTGATCGCGACGCGGCACGCCTCGATCTGGGTCGCCGTGAGAAGACCGCGGGTGAGAGCCTTAAGGCCGAACTCGCCGTAAGCGAGCTCAGTACCCGAAGTCGCGTAACCGGAGCGGTTACCCTTGGAGACCTTGCGGAATTTAACTCTTTTAGGCATCAACGGCATGTCTTACCTACCTTCCTTGCGGTCACCGCGCTCACGACGCTCGCCACGGCGCTCGCCGCGGGGCTGACGGGGCTGGAAACCATCTTTCTTGCAGATCCAAACCTTGATGCCGATCTTACCGGCGGTGGTGTTGGCTTCTGCGAAACCGTAGTCGATATTGGCTCTCAAGGTGTGGAGCGGAACGGAACCCTCGCGGAACCACTCGACGCGGGCGATTTCAGCGCCGTTGATACGGCCGCCGGCCTTGACCTTGATACCCTCGACGCCCATGTCCATGGCGACCTTCATCGCACGCTTCATCGCACGCTTGAGAGCGATACGACGCTCGAGCTGCTGAGCGATCGACTCGGCGACGAGCTGAGCGTCGGCGTCAGCGCCCTGGACTTCCTTGATCTCGAGGTAGACTTCTTTCTTCGTCACCTTCTCGAGCTGGGTACGCATCGCCTCGACGTCGCCGCCCTTGCGGCCGAGGATAACACCGGGACGGGCGCTGAAGAGCGTGACGCGAACGCGGTTGGCGTAGCGCTCGATGAGGATCTTGGAGATACCGGCCTCGGCGAGCTTAGCCTTGCAGAGATCGCGGATCTTCTGATCTTCGATGAGGAACGCGCCGAAGTTCTTCTTGGGAGCGAACCAGCGGCTGCCCCAAGCGTGGGTAACGCCGATACGAAAACCGATAGGATTAACCTTCTGACCCATTATTTCGCCTCCTTCTTGACGTCGGTAAGGACCACCTTGCAATGGCACATGCGGCGGGCGATCGGATGAGCGGAGCCGCGGGCCGTGGGCCAGTAGCGACGCATACGGATAGATTCGTCGAAAACGCTGAGCTTGACGATCATCGAGCCGGGCTCGGCGACGCCGTTGTTGTTCTTAGCGTTAGCGATAGCCGAAAGGAGCGTCTTGCGGAGAATTTCCGCCGCCTTCTTGGGCGAGTATTCGACGACCTTCAGCGCGTCAGCGGCCTTGAGGCCCTGACAAGCGCGCGCGAGGGGACGGCCCTTGGCCGCCGACATACGCGCATTACGGGTGATGGCAACTACTTCCATTTTCAAAACCCTTTACTTAGCCTTGGCGGCGGAGTTGCCGTGCGTCTTGAACGTACGCGTGGGAGCGAACTCGCCGAGCCTGTGGCCGACCATGTTTTCAGTGATGAAGATCGGCATGTGCTGTCTACCGTTGTGGATCGCGAAGGTAAGACCGACGAAATCGGGCAATACCATAGAGCGACGGCTCCACGTTTTGATAGGCTGCTTCTTGCCGCTAGCCTGCATCTTCTCGACCTTGCGGAGGAGGCTTTCCTCGACATAAGGCCCCTTCTTGAGAGAACGTGCCATGTATTATTTCCTCCTCTTGACAATAACCTTATCGGACGCCTTGCGCTTAGCGCGGGTCTTACCGCCCTTGGCGAGCTGACCCCAGGGCGAACGCGGATGCGAACCGCCTGAAGTACGACCTTCACCGCCGCCCATCGGGTGATCGACCGGGTTCATCGCAACACCGCGAACCGTAGGACGGATGCCCATGTGGCGCTTGCGGCCGGCCTTACCGAGGGAGATGGAATCCCAATCCTTGTTACCTACCGTACCGATGCAGGCGAGGCAGCGGCCGTTGAAGATTCTGACTTCGCCGGAAGGCATCTTCAAGGTAACGGTGCCGTTCGAGCGGGCCATAACCTGGCAGGCGTTACCGGCGGAGCGGCCGATCTTGGCGCCCTGACCGGGAACGAGCTCGATGGCGTGGACCATGAGGCCGAGGGGGATCTGAATGAGCGGGAGGCAGTTGCCGACCGAAGCTTCAGCCTTGGGGCCGTTCATGACCTTCATGCCGGGCTTAAGACCCTCGGGAGCGAGGATGTAGCTCTTGACGCCGTCGGCGTACTCGATGAGAGCGAGGTAAGCGCTGCGGGTAGGATCGTAGGCGATATCCTTAACGGTCGCCTCGACGTCAAACTTGTTGCGCTTGAAGTCGACGAGGCGCAGACGCTGCTTAACGCCGCCGCCGCGATGACGGGTCGTGATGCGGCCCTGATTGTTGCGGCCCGCGGTCTTGCGGACGGCCTTCGTCAGGCTCTTCACCGGCTTCTTCTCGGTGATTTCGTCAAACGTCGCGGAAAGGCGGAAGCGCATTCCCTGCGAGCGTGCTTTATATGATTTAAGTCCCATTGTATCTCTCCTTAGACCTGCTCGATGCGCTCGCCGGCCTTAACGGTGACGATGGCTTTCTTCCAGGTAGGTTCGGTTACGGCGCGACGGGTGCCGCGGATATACCTGAGCCCGCCCTTCATGTTGGCGGTGCGGACCGCGAGAACGTGAACGCCGAACTTCTTTTCGACTGCGTCTGCGATCTGGGGCTTGCGAGCGTCAACGGCGACCTCGAGAATATAGCGGTTCTGAGCGCTGAGGATCGAGCCCTTCTCGGTGATCAAAACTTTCTTGATAACTTCTTCGTTCGTCATGGCTTTCATTCCTTACTTGGCGATGCGGGCCATAATGACGTCGAAACCGGCCTTGTCGCAGACGACCTTCTTCGCTACCATGAGCGAGTAGACGTCGAGCGCCTGGGCGGTCGAATAATCGACGCGCGGGAGGTTGCTGGTGACGAGAAGCGTCGTATCATCGACGTCCTTCTGGACGATGATGGCGCTGCGGTCGACACCGAGATCCTTGAGGAACGCGGCCATGAGCTTCGTCTTGGGCGCCTCAAACTTGAACTCGTCGACGACGATAACGTCACCGGCGGCGAACTTCTCGGAGAATGCACGCGCGAAAGCGAGCTTCCAGACCTTCTTGTTGAGCTTCTGCTCGAAGCTGCGGGGCTTAGGACCGTGGGCTACGCCACCGCCGCGCCAAACGGGCGACTGACGGAAACCGGCGCGGGCATTGCCCGTACCCTTCTGCTTCCAGGGCTTCTTGTTGGAGCCGGCGACTTCGCCCTTACCCTTCGTGCAGGCGGTGCCTGCGCGCATGGCGTTGCGAATGGCGGTAACGGCGTCCTTGACGGCCTGAGCGCCCTTATCGAGGGTCAACTGAGCCTGATCGACGGTTACATCGATTTTCTTCATAATTACTTAGCCCCCTTCTTCGCCTTGTCGGCGAGCACCTTGTTCTTGAGAGCCTTGCGGACGATAACGATGCCGTTTCTGCAGCCGGGGATCGAACCCTTGACGAGAAGAGCATTGTCCTCGGGACGGATCGCAACGACTTCGAGGTTGCGGGCCTTGCGGTTGACGTCGCCCATGTGGCCGGGCATCTTCTTGCCCTTTTCAATCCAACCGGGGAGGTCGCGAGCCGCGAGACCGCCCGTACGGCGCTTGGAGTGGCCGCCGTGGGTCATGTTGCCGCCGGCGAAACCGTAGCGCTTGATGACGCCCGCGAAACCGCGGCCCTTGGTAACGCCCGTAACGTCGACGTACTTGACGCCTTCGAAATTGGCGACCGTGATGGCCTTGCCGACTTCGACCGTCTCGCCCTCGTCGAGAGCAAATTCCTTAAGCATACGCATCGTCTCGACGCCGGCCTTTTCGAAGTGCTTCTGCTGGGCCTTGGCGAGGCGCTTGGCCTTCTGAGAACCAAAACCGAGCTGAGCGGCCTCGTAGCCGTCTTTCTCGAGAGTTTTAAGCTGAACAACCGGGCAGGGACCGACTTCAATGACGGTTACGCAAGTGCGCTTACCGTCGGCGTCGTAAACCTGGGTCATACCGATCTTCTTACCGATCAAACCTTCCATGACACCCTCCTCAGACCTTGATGGTGATGTCGACGCCGGCGGGAAGATTGAGCTTCTTGAGCTCATCGATCGTCTGGGCGGTCGGGTTGACGATGTCGAGAAGGCGCTTATGCGTGCGCATCTCGAACTGATCCATGGACTTCTTGTCGACGTTCGGTGAACGGTTCACCGTGAAACGCTCGACGCGGGTCGGCAGCGGGATAGGACCCACTACCTGCGCACCCGTGCCCCTGGCCGTGTCGATGATACCACCGACGGCCTGATCGAGCACACGATGATCGTATGCCTGGAGGCGGATGCGGACTCTTTGCTGCTGCATTTTCCTTTTTCCTTTTTTTAGTTTCGGCCCTCGACTTTTTAAGTCTCAAGCCCCTTCGTTGACTGTGCCTCGACGGTCGCGATATCCGCGCGCATGAACTCATTCATGTTGGCGCGGGAGGCCCGTTGGGCGCCTCGCTCGCGACTGGGTTTCGGCCCAGTAATCACTGCAAAAACAAGGCTCGCGGCACACTCGTAACCGCGAGCTTTTTCAACTCGTCGGTCACGACGCGACGGGATATACCTGCCCGTATCGAGACCCACTTTTTGCAAAGATTGTAGGAAAGTATATCAAATTTGGCGTTTTCGCGCAATAGCAGATATAAAAAAAATCAAAATTTTTAAATTCTTTAAATTCTGCGTCTCAGTCATCTCCCCAACCAACCACCGCATTTTGCAAAATGCGGTGGTAACCTCGCCCTCAAATCCGACTTTACGACCAACGCCAAAAAATCAAGCTCCCCCTCGTTTCTTCTCACACCAGGGGGACAGTCCCCCTTGCCCTCAATTAGAGCAAACAGGACTTGAAGTTACCATGAGAGTTTCTCATGGTAGAGAGATTAAAGCAGCTTGTGGACAGTTAGCTAATACATATAATAAAGCCAAAAAACAACAGAAATAATTTAATTAAAAGAGCCAGACGCACAGACGCAGAGCCGATAATATGCAGTTTGAAATACTGCTGTTATCGGCTCTTTTTTGATTTTAATTTGTGCCCCTAATAACCATATTGGAGCAAAATCAGAACTGTTGCTTGTCGTTCTTTGATTTCCGCAGCAGCTTTGAAAAATCAAAGCCGCCGTTTCTTTTTATCTTCTAATGAAATGACGCGGTATCAGTATAACGACCCGCAATTTTTGGAGGGTCGTCAACCTGTATCTTTACATTATCTTCTGAAACATATAGCGCACCTTGTCCAGGCGGCTGTTTGGACGGCGGGGCTGGATGACTGGCTTGCCGACAGCGGCCTGATACCCTTTCAGTTTTGTAAGGCATACGCTCTGCCCGTTGGTGTAAAAGGCCAGATCAGTACGGTATGCCTGTATACAGCGGGCGGGAATCTCGCCAGTAAAGACAACTTCATCCTTTTTTACCTGGGCCGTTTCGATGGTGGCACAGTATTTCGGTGCATCATGATAAGCCCTGGAAAGGTATTACGGATTACCAAGATCGACCAGGAGAGGCGCGTGGTGTGGGTCGCGCTGCTCGGTAACGACCGCGATCCGAAGTAGATTATCGACCCCCCCCCTTGAGCGGCCTTTCGTTGAAAGTGTCACAGGTGTCACAAGTGTCACAGGTGTCACGCCCTGTGACACTGTGACAGTGTGACACCTTGGGATTAAGAATTAGAGGGTGACTAAGGGTTATTAAGGGTGACTAAGGGTGACTAAGGGTTATTAAAGAACGCCCTTAGCAACCTTTAGCAACCTTTAGCACCCTTTAGCCTCCTTTAGTCGCCTTCAGCTCCCTCCAGTCGCCTACACGAAAAGTACAACCATTGAACTTTTGTTCGCCTTGCAGCTCACCTCCGAGTCCGGTAGTGGGCAAGCACTGCTGTCTGGTCGCATAGCGCTGCATGTGCTTATATGAGAACTAATATATATAAATATTATTTATAAATATTAGGTGTGTATAGGCTTCGCTATCGACTCATCCTATGAGACTTACGGCAA
>JAFXEU010000115.1 GCA_017520845.1 Kiritimatiellia bacterium
CAGCCGAGCGGACGCTTTTCAGATGTGGCGATTTGCGCTGGACTGCGACCCGAAGACGTACTCGTGTACGTCGAGCGGTCGCAAGGACGCGCAAATCGCCCATATCAAAAGGTGAGCACGGTTGCAGCAACATCCGCCGCGTTATGTAAAGTCACGGAATGTTTTGTCGGTGAAAATAAAACTGGGGATATTCCAACAGAGTTGTTTATGGAATATCCCGACAAAACGTCAGCACCGGCAAGACTTTTTGATATAATTTATATATCCAAACAAAGGAATCCGGCGTTATGAGCGATATCGCAAAAAACATTCTCGAAAAAATCGGCGGCTCGCCGCTCGTTGAAATATCCCGCAAAATCAACACGGGCGGCGCGCGCGTACTCGCGAAGGTCGAATACTTCAATCCCGGCGGAAGCGTTAAAGACCGCATCGCGCTCGCGATGATCGATGCCGCGGAAAAGTCCGGCGGACTGAAGCCCGGCGCGACCATAATCGAGCCTACGAGCGGCAACACCGGCGTAGGGCTCGCGCTCGTATCGGCCGTAAGAGGCTATCACCTCATTTTAACCATGCCCGAGACGATGAGCGTCGAGCGGCGCAAACTCGCCGCCGCCTACGGAGCCGAAATAGTTCTCACGCCGGGCGACGAAGGAATGAAAGGCGCGATCGACAAGGCCGAAGAGTTGCGCAAGACCACGCCCGGGGCGGTAATTCTGCAGCAGTTCGAAAACCCCGCGAATCCCGAATTCCACTACCGCACGACAGGCCCCGAAATATGGACGGCGACGGACGGCGAAATCGCGGCGTTCGTCGCCGGCGTCGGAACCGGGGGCACAATCACGGGCATCGGAAAATTTCTCAAGGAAAAAGATCCTTCGATAAAAATCATCGCCGTTGAACCCGACACGTCCGCCGTTCTTTCCGGCAGAAAGCCGGGGCCTCACAAACTCCAGGGTATCGGTGCGGGATTCATACCGAAAGTGCTCGACGCGAATATTCTCGACGAAACGATCCCGGTATCGGCGGATGACGCGGGCGACATGGCGAGGGCCGCCGCCGCAAAGGACGGACTCTTTGTCGGCATATCCTCGGGCGCAGCCCTTTGGGCGGCGGTGGAACTGTCTAAACGCAAAGAGTTCGCGGGCAAAACCGTCGTCACGCTCCTGCCCGACACCGGAGAGCGCTATCTCTCCACCTGGCTCTTCGACTAATTGCAACTTATTAGGATTCGGCCCGTTTATAACACTGTTCGCTTCGCGATTCACAAGACCATTATACCATAAAAGCCATTCCGTTCATTCGCTTCGCTCACGAAGGAATGTAAATTCACTATTGCAATACGACAACATCGCTTGGCTTAGGGAGTGGTTCAACGAAAAAAAATAAGGCGTGCGATGTATCTTCGGACGATAAAAGAAGTAGACGAAATGCTGTCCTAAGGGGCTATTTATGGAGGGGGTGTGAGTTTTGAATACGACTTACGCCCTCCTCCAACTATCACAAACATCATCACCAGAAAGGAAATTTTATGACACGCCGCTACACAAATCAAGGCTTAAGACATCCTATCGGACATACTATGACCCCATCCTTCCGTTGATATGCAAAATCCCCATCTGCTACGAGAACCATCATAAATGACGGCTTCTTCATACGCGTGATGTCAATTCGGTCCGCAACAGCAAGCAAGGAAGCTGCTCCCTTCTCAATCAGCGCATCACCTCCAAGCTTCACCTCAATAAGACCATAGCTCCCATCGCGCAAATGAACCACGATATCACACTCCAAACCACTTTTGTCTAGATAGTGATACAACTTGCCGTCGATAAGTTCAGCATAAGTACGCAGATCGCGAACTACAAGCGTCTCAAACATGAGGCCGAATGTAGGAAGATCATCCATTAACGCCGAAGGAGAGACTCCCATTGACGCTGTGGCAATAGACGGATCAATGAAATAGCGAGTATCACTCGTCCGCACCGGTGTTTTACAACGCAGATTTGGACACCAGGCCTTCATATCTTCCACAACGAATATTTTCTTGAGAGCGCCAACATACGAAACGATTGTATCCTCATTAAACGAATCTGACTCATGCTGAGCTATATCATCGCGAATCACGGTATAGGCCGCTTGAGTTCCCTGAAGTCTGGCGTAACTGTGCATGATTCTGCGAGCCGAATCAGGGTCGCGAGAAACTCCATCCGGCTTGGAAATATCACTCTCGGTTACCGATTCAATATAGTCATACGATTGATCAAGAGCGATTTTCCCTTCCATGCCTACAACGGAAGGCCAACCGCCACGGCATACCAAAAACGCCAGCTTCTCAAACGAAAGAGACGAATCCCCGCCTTCAAATTCCTTTTGCGAAAACAAATCGCTCAACGAAACCGTTCCTGATGATTCGCCAGATTCCCACAAACTCATTGGCCGCATCTTCATCCGGCTGATACGTCCCGTACCGCTATGCTGTATCTCGTCTCGCCTTTCATCTGGAACAGTTGACCCCGTCAATATAAAATGCCCAAACCCAGGCATATGATCAACAGCAAAGCGAACAGCATCCCAAAGCTTTGGAGCTATCTGCCACTCGTCCAAAAGACGGGGTGTCGCCCCCTCCAAAAGCCGACTCGGCTTGAAATCTGCAATCTGCAAATTGCGTTTGAGAGAATCCTGATCAGCCATATAAAGGATGCTCTTGGCTATCTGCTCCGCAGTAGTCGTCTTGCCGCACCATTTTGGACCTTCAATCAAAACAGCACCTTTGCCAGACAATTTATCGGCCAATACAACATCAGCTATTCTCTGCCTATAATCTTTCATAATGCGCTAAATTATATCAGTTTTCATATCAAAATGCAATCCGTTCGGCGTTTTGGCGCGATTTCATTCGGCGTTTTGGCGCGATTTCATTCGGCGTTTTGGCGCGATTTCATTCGGCGTTTTGGCGCGATTTCTCAATAAATTTCGATTACATTGCCAATTACTACTTGGCATTCGCTACCTCACGAGCATGATTGAAGACCCGAGAATGAGTAAGTCGTTCTGATTACGTATCACATTACACATCCCCAAATTCTCACATACTGCTATCATACGAGAATTGACGACTACGAGGCGAAATCCTTACCACCGCATTTCTCGAAATGCGATGGTAAAAATCAAAATAAAAACTCGCCCTTCAATCCCGATTCGGTCAATTCGGCAAACTAAGAGAAATCTTTAATCGTCAATCACCTCTATCTCCCCACGGCGCACACCAACTATCCGATAGGTACGAACGTCATGTCCTTTATTGATTAGCTTTATTTCGTCAAAATCATCGTTTTCAGGAACAAGTCTTGCCGCAGACCATCCTCCTTCACTTCGTTTTCCCACAAATTTCTTTATCGTATAAGCGCCCGTCAATTCCTCCCCGAGATTTTCCGAATGTTCACAAAGCACAATATCATTACTATCGCACGTTCCTCCCCTATACTCAAATACGCAATATGCTCCGTCGCTTATCAATGGTTCCATCGACTTGCCTTCCGCTCTTACGACAAACAACTTTTCGTTCCGGTTCTTTACACCCGAAACCCTAAGCCACCCATCAGGCTCTGCAATCTCTTGTTCTCCAAACTTTCCACATGCAGCACGAGCAGAGTATAACGGCAGATACTCAGAATATTTCTTTAAATCGTCAACATCCTCTTGCTTTGCAAGCGCACTCCCTCCACACAAAGACAGTATTTTGTCTGAGACCGCTTTTTTCCGCTTTGAATCTTTTTCATTGTAGAAATGGCATCCGACAATCCTATACTCTATTGTGTCGGCGATATTGAATACGGGTCGCCCCTCTTTCTCTAGTTCAAGCAGAAAATCCTCCTTCCATTTATCCGTCTTGATATATCCATCGCCTTTCGGCTCAACAAACACCTGTATCTGCTCCGTCTTCTTGCTGGTCTTCTTCCGTTTCAGGAACAAAATATAATCCGGCTCAAATCGTCTTCCTTCCTTGAATGAGTACAAACAAAGTTGCCTTTCATTTCTCACAAGCCAAATTTTAGTAAACGTTTGCCTTAACTGATCGACAAACCCTTTAAAATGCTGAACAAAATTCTTCTCTTCCGTTGTTCCGAAGTTATCCTCGTATGCAAACCAATCTTCCTTCGTCAAATCTATAGCCCACCTCAAAGACTTGTTTTGTGAAATTCCCAGCCCGTCGGTCTCAGTTTCAGGTTCAGCATACAAACATGTTTTATCTGTTATAACTTCTTTCAGCCTGCGCCCTTTAAATTCTTTCGTACCCTCATACTCCTTCTCTACAGACTCAATCGCTACCGAAATCTCCTTCATCGCCTTTGTGGCAGCAGCGCATAATACCTCTGGCGTAATATCAGGTGCATTGATATTGATATTAATCCCCCCTGCATAATCTTTGGATTCGATGAACTGCCGAGACGATTCTAAATTAGGGAAATGCACTTTCAGATTGTCAAACCTCAGAGCAGGATACTTGCACATAGCCCGCCAGACAAATGCATAATTCCGCTTGGCGATTTCTCTAATCGTTGTCTTCTCCAGTTTACCGCTTCGGATATTCTCCTTCGTTCCCGAATCCTCCATTACCGCACCCTCTCGGCTACTGCCAAGGTTAGTCTTGTACTCTATCGTACCGTTCCTCACGGATTGCGGAATCCCCGTCACCCCCTTGCGGGACTTTTCCCTTTGCTCGTTCACAAACACAACACCCGCCTTGTAAAGCTCGTCATTTTTGAACCGCTCTTTCAGCCTGTACTCACACCTTTCGGGATCGGATTCCGCACCTATCTGTCGTAATGCACTCTTCAGTTCCGCGATATACCTCGGATCAATCTGACAGTGATAATACAATTCTTCACATATTCTGAGCGGATTTGCTCCGTCGTTGTCATACTTCCGCTGAAACTTCTCTTGACCCGTCTTGACGACAAACGGACAATACCGCGAACCACGCCCGATCAGCTGCGCCTCAGCTATCGTTGTCGAGGAAATCGACTTGCCGCCAGACTGCCGTGTTTCATAGAGCCTGACTATGTCAAACAGGTTCAAAACATCCCACCCTTCGTCCAACTTCTTCACCTCGAAAACAGCACGATAGGGATTGTCCACAGCCTCTAAACTGTTCAATGCTATCTGCCGCGCAGCCGCTTCCTTGTCGTCATTCGCCGAAATGCAATGCTCCTTCGCAAAATCAAGTTTAAGTTCTTGCGCCAAATCGGCAGCCGACAAACGGCATTTCTTGAAATATGCAAACGCGGCATTAAGAGTCGGATTATCAACCAGCCTTGATAGACGGTCGATGTCTTCTGCGCTCAGCTTTGCAACCCGCGAAACAAATTCGTCTGCGAACGACTTGCTTTCCGCTATCGTTTTAGCTTTGAAAAGTACCACCGGTTTTATATAAATGCGGTGGTGCTGAAACACCTTGAGACGATATTGACTCAACACAATGGCCAACAGCGCACGATCCATTATGCTCACGTCCGTGCGAAGCGTCATTATCTCCTTGGAATACCTATCCTTTCGAAATTCAGAAAGCGGGTAATTGAAGATAATCTTATCAAGATACTTCGCCTTAATGTCCGCATTCTGAACATCACAAGTCGCGGTAAATTCCAACAGCACATTTTCCTCATTCTGAATAAATATCCTCGCCACAGTCTCTTCCCAGCTGTGAGTAGACTCATCCTCTTCCCTGCTTGCCTTGCGCGTGTCTGCATTAAGGTGATGCGCCTCATCGGAAATTAACACCACTTTTCGCTCGGCAAAATCCTCAATCGTTACCGCGTTTTCCTTCGTGTTGTTGATGTCCGAATGAAGCCCTTGCGTCGTCGTAAAACAGATGTTGATCGCCTTAGGATCGGAGTCCTGAAAGTTTGCCACCTCTCTCAC
Organism: Kiritimatiellia bacterium; assembly: GCA_017520845.1. Classification (GTDB taxonomy): domain Bacteria; phylum Verrucomicrobiota; class Kiritimatiellia; order RFP12; family UBA1067; genus UBA1067. Next base: position 5,920 of record JAFXEU010000115.1, read on the forward strand.
AGGAACAATCTCACCTCCGATATTGATCTCTTTGCCAAAGAGAAACTTACCTGACTTCGGATTGAGAAAATTCTCCTTTGTCTTCTGTACAATATTGGAAAGATTGACAAAAAAGAGAAAATCACGATAACCTTTCTTGTAGAGATAGAGCATCAGCCCCGCCATTATAAGCGTCTTGCCGCTACCCGTTGCCATGTGGAATAGCACCTGCGAAGGCTTCGGGCGTTGGTTCTTCGCATCTTCAAACCAGAAAGCGAAATTCTCAAACGCCCGCTCCTGATACAGACGCAACTCAAACGCCGGATTAAGATTCGGCTTAATCACATCAGGCAAGGGAAAAGCCGCGTATTTCCGTGCCGTCACCAATTCTTCATAGAGAAAATCCATTACTACTTATCCCCGTAGAAGCTTTTCGTAAACGCTTTGTCTGCCGCCGACACCTTGAATGTCTTATCGTCAATATCGCAATAGTTGACGTATAGCTGATTCATGTCGAGCAAGTCCATGAGAATGCGCTTTTTGTCTTTAAGCGACAACGCCTTAAAGTCCTCATCCTTCATTGAAAACTTCGACGGCTCAATCTTGCAGCTGATAAATCCCGTAGCAAGCATTTCAGACCATATCTTCTCAAGTTCCGAATCCTTTTTCGCCGCTTCTATCCGTTCAACAAAAAGCTGATTCGACTTCGCCAGTTCGCAGTATACGAAAGACCCACCGCCTTTCCAGTGGTTCCGCTTGGATATGCCACTTTGTTCACCTTCAATTACCTTCTTCAACCTACGAAGAATGATGTCAACATGCTTATCAAGCTGTTCACAAAGGATATAGCGACGGCCTAACTTGTGTGCAACAGCAGCTGTTGTGCCAGATCCTCCAAAGAAGTCCAATACTATCTCTCCTTCCGATGTATGCGCCTTGATTATACGCTCTATCAATTTCTCTGATTTCTGGCCTTTCACTTCATCATCTTTATTTAGCATCTTCGAAACTGTTTCCCCGGCAAAAGAGACTATTGCAATGCTATTTAGATCGTCATATTCATTCCCATTCCATACATCTTCTATAGGATATCGTTCCGCCTCACTATTGGCAATGTCCTTGAACTCCTCTCTAGGAATATAATTCTTCCGAAAATCTAACTCATTTGCGCATCGTGAATAGAACAAAATCGTATCATGATTTCTAATCCAATTGTTATCCGCCGTCTTATAACCCGACAGCCATCCGATCCGCCAAATAATTTCACGCTGAAAGTTGTCCTCTCCAAAAATCTCATCCATCAAGACCTTTGCATAATGAACTTGATGGTAATCTAGCTGAACATAGATTGCGCCATCCCTCCGCAACAATCTTTTTGCAAGTGCCAAACGAATACGCATAAATGAAAGCCATGTCGATCTGTTAAAACTGTCATTGTACGAGAACGAATCTGTTCCTGTATCATAGGGAGGGTCAAGATATATCAGTTTTACCTTCCCTTCATAACAATCAAGCAAAGATGCAACTGCAAGAAGATTATTACCTTTAATCACCAGATTATTCTTATCACGGTCAAAAGACTCGGCAACTTTCTTACTCTTCTTGTTATAACTCACAGCATTCGTCAGCACCTTTGGTGCAAGGAGCCTGTCCACCTCATCTGGCGCAAGAGTGGTGTTATAGAATATCTCGTCGCGCTTTTGATCTTCCTTTGTCTGTCCCCCTTCAAGGACACAATCTTTGTAAGGAAACACAAGTTCTACATTTCGCGATGCAGATATAAAATTATCATCGATAGCAAGTCCTATCTTATTACGAAAGCGCGTGTAAGAATCTGGAAGAAATGCACGGTTGCTCACTACCCAACCGAACTGCTGTTTATCGAATACCGCAATGCCGTCAACATCAGTAAAAAACCGCTTGCGTGTCGTTGGATTGGAACGAAGCGCCTTCAAGAGTTTCGCGTCCATCTTCTGCGAAGCTTCAAAAACGGCATTGCGCAGAAGTTCACCCTTTTCAGACACAAAGCGCTTATCCTTCTTAAGGACAGCTTCAACCTCTTCAAAGAAACTTTTCTGTGCCATTACTTTTCTCTCCTTTTCGCCTTGCCGATGGGGCGGCCGCCCTACCACGCAACGGAGAGAAAAAGAATTCGGGAGTCACACCCTCTTTGCTCGTCTCATACTCAACCGTGGGAGCCCTGGAAGAAACCCAAATACGAATACACGACGACAAGAGAATGCGCCCCCGAAAGGGTCGCATCTCTGCCAACTCGTCGTTCGTATTTTGAAAAAACTTTCCAGGGCTTTTTCGGTTGAACGTCGCGTTTGCAGTTACGCAAAATCTATTTTTCAGCGGATTACCTTTTCCGCCTCTATTTCATTACGTCGGCAAGACCTCCTTGATATTACTGTTGATGATTTTAAAAATTAAATTTGTCCGATCGAAGAGTGCCGAAAGCCCTCACATAGGTTCACCACCGCCCTTCATAAGACATAAATATTATATCAAAATCAAATTATTTTGTGTGGAATCGTATATTTTGACGCGATCTCGTCCAGCGTTTTGACGCAATTTCGTTCGGCGATTTGACGCAATTTCGTTCGGCGATTTTCCATTACATCACCAATTAGAATTTGGGATTCGCTCACTTTCTCAAATATAGATCCTCTTCTAAATTCCCTTAAAATTTACAAGCCAAAAATTTATTTTAGCCCCATAAAATAAGGGCGAAATGCACTCTTTACACCTAAAACGAGTAGACGAAAACACGGTTTTAGGGGATATATATGGAGGGACTGATAAATTCAAGCGCTAAGATGCGCTTCTTTTTAATCGAAGTTGAGAGTCTAAGTCGAACAATGGATTTTTAATACTTTACAAATTCCAATATTCAACTTCGACTTTCGACTTCAACTATCCGCAAAAACAAAATAAACCGAAAGGAAAAAACCTATGAGCAAAATCAAATCCAAAAAACATTTCTATGAGGCTACGGGGAGGGAAGCTGCCGCTCGATCTCGTCGTTCGGTTTTGTGCTTCTCAATCAAGACAAGTTAGAACGCATACTTCGGGGATGCCACAACAACGCAACTGGTTTCGCATAGCGACTCTCACACGCTTACAAAACCTCACTCCTCACTCGCGGCAGCTTCCCTCCCCTCCGCTTGAATGAGGTTTGAAAGGAATTTGTAACTTCTGCGCGTTGCTTAGTCAGTGACTATCTTATGCCCTTCCTTTTGCAATCTACTTCGTAAAGCTATAATGGATTAAGTTGATGCGTCTCATTTCGTTGGTCCAAGACGGTTGGACAATGTGGCGTGAAGCCAGTACGCGTGCCGGGGAGGAAAAAGCAAAACGCTCGCTTGGAAGCGCACGAGCGAGGCGAAGGAGATAAGTCACAATGAGTGAACGAGGTGTGACGGGGCGATACCATATCCGCCCCTTGAGGGTGGTTGCGACCCATAGGGAAGCAACCAAGCCTCGCGACCGCGAGGCCGAGTTCGCGTTGAGAACGTTGAGACGCAAGCATAACGAGGACGCCGACGATATGAGCGAAAGCGAATGAGTCGAGCGACGAAGTTAGGTACTAAGCGAAGCGCAAAATATAAATGATCGGCTAAAACATCCATTAAAGCGAAGATGGATTAAGCGGAGGTCTTCGAGTGAGACTCGCGAAGGATTGTAGCCGTAAGAGAGGCTCTGTACGCAACCAGAGACGTTGTTATGGCTTCCCCTGAGTAAGCGCAGCTACTAGTCTAAGCGTGAAAGGCGTTACAACTCCGTAGCGAGTCGACATCGAGAAGAGCCTCCGTTAATCCATCGAAGCACTTCATTGCCCAAATCCGTGGCCGCGTTTAATCAAGCACAGCACACAGCAAGCAAAAAAAAAACTAATCACTAACGACTAGTCACTAATCACTAAAAAAGCGAAGGCAGAGATATACTCCAGCCTTCGCTTTTTAAGCGTATCGCCTAAGCGATATTATTTCTCGTCGAGCGCTGCAACGCCGGGGAGAACCTTGCCCTCGAGGAACTCGAGAGAAGCGCCGCCGCCCGTGGAAACGTGGCTCATCTCAGCGGCCTTGCCGCTCTTCTTGACCGCGCTGACGGAGTCGCCGCCGCCGATGATGGAGATGCCGCCGTTGGCCTTTACGGTAGCGACAGCGTCGCAGACGCCGTACGTACCCTTAGAGAGGGGAGCGAACTCGAAGCAGCCCATAGGACCGTTCCAAACGACGGTCTTAGCGCCCTTGACGGCCTCGCCGAAGAGCTCGACGGACTTAGGCCCGATATCGAGACCCATCCAGCCGTCGGGAATATCGCCCTCAAGAGTCTGCATCTGAATGTCGCTGGCGTCCTTCTCGGCCGGGAACTTGTCGGCGACGACGTTGTCGACGGGGAGAAGAATCTTGATGCCCTTGGAAGCGGCGGCCTCGAGCATTTCGCCGCAGTAGGCGACCTGCTCGTCCTCGCAAAGGGAGGAGCCGATCTTAAGACCCTGAGCCTTCTTGAAAGTGTAAGCCATGCCGCCGCCGATGATGAGCGTATCGACCTTGTTGAGGAGGCTCTTGACGACCGCGAGCTTATCGGAAACCTTAGCGCCGCCGAGAATGGCGACGAAAGGACGGACGGGATTCTCGACAGCGTCGCCGAGGAACTTGATTTCCTTCTCGAGGAGGAAGCCGGAAACCGCGGGCTTCAGATAGTCGGCGATGACGGCCGTCGAAGCGTGGGCGCGGTGAGCCGTACCGAACGCGTCGTTGCAGTAGATATCACCGTAGCTGGCGAGTTTCTTGGCCATTTCGGCGCGCTCGGCCTTAAGCTCGACCTTCTTGGCTGCGAACTCTTCGTCGGTGAGGTGGATGCCCTTCTTCTCGTCATCCTTCTTGACCTTACCGTCTTCGGCCTTGTAGAAGCGGGTATTCTCGAGAAGCGCGACTTCGCCCGGCTTGAGAGCGGCGACGACTTCGTCAGCGGCCATGCAGTCGGGAACGAACTTAACCTCGCGCCCGAGCTTCTTGGCGAGCTCTTCGGCGACGGGCTTAAGCGTAAAAGCGGCGTTCGCGTCGCTGGGAGCGGCGCCGAGCTTGACGCCCTTCGGACGGCCGAGGTGGCTCATGAGAACGAGGCTGCCGCCCTGTTCGAGAACATACTGAATCGAAGGAAGCGCGGCAACGATACGGGTATCGTCGGTGATCTTGCCGGAGCCGTCCTTAGCCATGGGGACGTTGAAATCGACACGCATTACGACGCGCTTGCCGTTGAGTTCAACATCGCGCAGAGTCTTCTTTGCCATTTTGGTTTTCCTTTCGTCTTTTTATTAAATAAGTAAATCTTCTTAAAATACAAAGGGCACCGGATATTGTATCATCCCGATGCCCTCTGCCATCACATTCCCGATAGAGTAACCTTGTTACTTTTCTTCGGCTTTCGCCATCTTGTTGAGCTTGAGCTGAGCGCGGGATTTCTTGCGGTCAGCGGTATTCTTGGTGATAATACCTTTTTTCACGGCCTTGTCGAGACCGGAGACAAATTCCTTGAACTTCTTCTCGGCGACTTCCTTGTTGTTGGCGTCGGCGGCCTTGAAGAGCTTCTTGTGGGCATCATGGAGCTTAGCCTTGGCGACGGAATTGCGCTTGTTCGCCTTGGCGTTCTGACGATCACGTTTTCTGGCGGCGCGGCCGCCCTTGATATTAGCCATTTTTTTATCCTTTTTGTGGGAATGTTCGCCGCATATTTTACCGAATTTCGAAAATTTATGCAACCCCCCAGGGATTCCGATAAAAAAACAGGCGACTCCCTGCCGCTGCGCAGTTAGGAGCCGCCTTTTTATTCAGTCAATTTCCCTGACTCAGTTTCTGAGCGCGGCCTGGGCCGCCGCGAGACGCGCGATCGGCACGCGGTAGGGCGAGCAGCTTACATAGTCGAGACCGAGCCTGTGGCAGAACTCGACGGAGGTCGGGTCTCCTCCATGTTCGCCGCAGATGCCGCAGTGGATCTTCGGGCGGGTCGCCTTACCGTTCGTGACGGCCATCTCCATAAGCTTGCCGACGCCGTCCTGATCGAGCTTCGCGAACGGATCGTTCTCGTAGATCTTCTGATCATAATAGGAGTTGAGGAACTTGCCCGCGTCGTCGCGCGAAAATCCGAACGTCATCTGAGTAAGATCGTTCGTGCCGAAGCAGAAGAACTCGGCCTCCTCGGCGATCTCGCCCGCGCAGAGCGCCGCGCGGGGAACTTCGATCATCGTGCCGACCTCGTAGTTGAGCTTGATCTCGGCGGCCTGGATCTCGTCGTTCGCGACATGGACGACGATATCCTTTACAAACTTGAACTCCTTAAGGTCGCCCGTGAGAGGAATCATGATTTCGGGCTTGACGTTCCAGCCCTTGTGACGGCGCTGGACGGCGATCGCCGCGCGGATGACGGCCTTGGTCTGCATAACCGCGATTTCGGGATAGGTTACGCACAGACGGCAGCCGCGGTGACCCATCATCGGATTGAACTCGTGGAGCGAATCGATGATGTCCTTGATGCGGCTGATGGGTTTATGCATCGTCTTGGCGAGAAGCGCGATCTCGTCCTCGGTATGGGGAACGAACTCGTGAAGCGGCGGATCGAGGAAGCGGATCGTGACGGGCTGGCCGTCGAGCGCCTCGAAGAGCTGCTCGAAGTCGTCCTGCTGATAGGGGAGAATCTTCGCGAGCGCGAGACGGCGCTCCTCGACCGTGTCGGAACAGATCATCTCGCGGAACGGCGTGATGCGGCTCTGCGAGAAGAACATGTGTTCCGTACGGCAAAGCCCGATACCCTCGGCGCCGAGCTCGCGCGCCTTCTTCGCGTCACGCGGCGTATCGGCGTTGGTGCGGACTTTGAGCTTGCGGAACTTGTCGGCCCACATCATGATGCGGCCGAATTCGCCGACGATGGACGCGTCTACGGTCGGGATGACTCCGTCGTAGATGTTGCCCGTCGAGCCGTCGATCGAGAGCCAGTCGCCCTCCTTGAAGGTCTTGCCCGAAAGAACGAACTTTTTGTTCTCTTCGTCCATGATGATTTCCTGGCAGCCCGAAACGCAGCACTCGCCCATACCGCGCGCGACTACCGCCGCGTGGGATGTCATGCCGCCGCGGACGGTAAGAATACCCTCGGCGGCCTTCATGCCCTCGATATCTTCGGGCGAAGTTTCGAGACGGACGAGAACGACCTTCTCGCCGCGGCTCTTCCACGCCTTGGCGTCGGCGGCGGTAAAGACGATCTTTCCGCAGGCGGCGCCCGGCGAGGCCGCGAGACCGCGGCCGATCGGCTTGGCTTTTTTAAGAGCGACGGTATCGAACTGCGGATGAAGGAGCGTATCGAGGTTTCTGGGGTCGATCATGAGAACGGCCTCTTCTTCGGTGCGCATTCCCTCGTCGACGAGATCGCACGCGATCTTGAGCGCGGCCTTCGCCGTGCGCTTGCCGTTGCGCGTCTGGAGCATGAAGAGCTTCTTGTTCTCGATCGTAAACTCCATATCCTGCATATCGCGATAGTGCGATTCGAGCTTCTTGCAGATATCCTGGAACTGCTTGAAGACGTCGGGCATAACCTCCTCCATCTTCGCGATCGGCATCGGGGTGCGGACGCCGGCGACAACGTCTTCGCCCTGGGCGTTCATCAGGAACTCGCCCATGAGCTTTCTCTCGCCCGTCGCGGGATCGCGCGTAAAGGCGACGCCCGTACCCGACTCGTCGTTCAGGTTACCGAACGCCATCATCTGGACATTGACTGCCGTGCCCCAGCTGTAGGGGATGTCGTTGTCGCGACGGTAGATGTTGGCGCGGGGGTTGTCCCAGCTGCGGAATACGGCCTTGATCGCTTCGAAAAGCTGTTCCTTCGCGTCAGACGGGAAGTCTTTGCCGATCTTCGCCTTGTACTCGGCCTTAAACTGGCCCGCAAGTTCCTTCAGATCTTCGGCGGTAAGTTCGACGTCGAGCTTTACGCCCTTTTTCGCCTTCATCTCGTCGATAAGCTTCTCGAAATACTTCTTGCCGACCTCCATGACGACGTCGGAGAACATCTGGATGAAGCGGCGGTAGCAGTCCCACGCCCAGCGGGGATTCTTCGTCTGCGCGGCGAGCGACTCGACGACCTCTTCGTTGAGACCGAGGTTGAGAATCGTATCCATCATGCCGGGCATCGACGCGCGCGCGCCGGAGCGGACCGAGACGAGAAGCGGATTCTTGGTGTCGCCGAACTTCTTGCCGGCGGACTTCTCGAGCTTGTCGATATACTCCATCACCTGGGCGACGATGTCGTCGCCGACCTTCTTGCCGTCATCGTAGTAGCGCGTGCAGGCCTCGGTCGTGATCGTAAAACCCTGGGGGACGGGGAGTCCCAACCCCGCCATCTCCGCAAGATTGGCGCCCTTGCCGCCGAGAAGTTCGCGCATATTGGTGTTGCCTTCGGTCTGTCCTGCACCGAAGAAATAGACATACTTTGTCTCTGATTTCATTTTCTTCTGCTCTTTTCTTTAGTATTTGTTTTCTTTCGTTTGAGCGAAATTATACCACATACCGCAATTTGCGTCTACTTATTTCATGCGCCCGGTGTAAGCGTCGGTATCGCTGTTGTTGAGCGTCGCCTTGAAAAATCTGTTCTCAGCCTGCGAGCGCGCCTTATCCCAGGGACGCGGATTGCCGCAAAGCTGCACAACCCAGAGTTTGAGCTGCTTCTTGTGCCAATTGACGGAGCAGTTCGACCCCCATGCGCCGCCGTGCCCGAACCACGCGTCTTCGCTGTCTGTCGCGGGCGCGGTGAGACCGAGCGAATAATTCCCAAGCCCTTTCGGACGTGAAGAGACGGCGAGAAGGTTTTTTGACGGTCTCCTCCTTAAGGATTCTGACGCCGTTATCTCCGACGCCGAGGTTCATAAGCATCTTGTAGAACTTGAGCTGATCGCGGGCCGTCGTCCAAAGCCCAGCACCGGCCGACGAAAAAACGAATCGGTCATTGTAGGGGCGGTTCATCGCCTCATGGGAATAAAGCCATTCGGCAGGCGCGTTCGCCTTGACGGTATTAAGTTCGATCTTAGTCTCAAGCTGCTTGTCGGTAGGCCAGAAAGAACTGACCGTCATGCCGAGCGGATTGAGAACGCGCTCGTCGAGAAAATCCTCCCAGCGCTTGCCGGTGACGATTTCAACGATCGCCGCTCCGATATCGATGCCGACGTTGGAATACTGGACCTTCGTGCCCGGCTCGAAAAGAATCGGCTGGGCCGCCGCGGTCGCGGCGACGGATCTCAGCGGCATGCGGCGCGACCAGCCGCCAACGGCGTGGTGGCCCGGAAGTTCGAACGGAAAGCCGCCCGTGTGGTTCATGACCATCCTGACGGTAAGGACATTCTCAGCCTTTTTAAGCGTGATCTCCTTATCGCCTTTCTTATCGTACACCCAGAGGCCCTTGAACTCCGGCAGATATTTCGAAACGGGATCATCGAGAGAAATCTTCCCCTCCTCGACGAGAATCGCGATGGTCACGCCGCAAAAGCCCTTGGTCTGGGAGCACTGCATGAAAACATCGTCAAGAGTGATCTTGCGCTTGGAGCGCACGTCGGAATACCCCACGCAGGCGACTTCCTGAACTCCGTTGTTGTATAGAATGCTGATCGCACCGGGCAGTTCACCGCTGTCGACGTATTTTTGGACGGCATCCTTAACGAATGTCGTGCCGGAAGGTTTGACGCATTCGGCAACGCAATTTGACGCGACAGTCACGGCAACGGCGACCGCAAAGATAAGTTTTCTCATTTACATTACTCCTTTTATAAAAAAATCGGAAGTATTATCTCATTTTTATTAAACTCTTTCAACATCCGCGTTTCATTTGATATAATCTTGCGCCGTGAACATTAACGGTAAAATTTTTCGGCGCGCCTTCATCGACTCGCTGCCCGTGCTGATGGGTTACACGACCATGGGGTTCGCGGCCGGGGTTCTGATGGGAGCTAAGGCCGACGTTCCCTTCTCTCCGCTGTGGGGTTTTCTCACCGCGGCGGCTTTCGTTTCGGGAACGCTCAGCTTCGCGATTGTTCCGCTCGTCGCCCAGAGCGCGTCTCTCGCGGCAGTCGCGGCGATGACGCTGATGATAAATTTCCGCTACGCGTTCTACGGAATTTCAATGCTTTCAAAATGGAAGACGGTACCCTTTTTCAAAAAGCTCTTCCTTATCCACATGCTGACCGACGAGAATTACGCGCTTGAAACGGCAAGCACTATAAAAGATCAGAAACTTTACGAAAAGTACTGCACCTATCTTTCAGCCTTAAACCTCTCGTATTGGATTTCCGGCGTAACCTCGGGATGCCTCGTCGTCTACGCGCTTGAAAAGGCTTTATCTCCCGAAAGAATAAAGGCGGCGACCCAAGGCATCGAATTCGCGATGGTCGCCCTGTTCCTCGTTATCTTCACCGATCAGATGAGGGGGTTCTTCCGCCATGGAAAGTAACCGGATTTTATATCTCATCGCGCTCGTCGCGGTCGGATGGGGCGTTACCTACGCGCTCAGATCGCTGCCCTTCGTGCTGTTTTCCCGCAAGGCCCGGGAACTGCCGCCGTGGGTCGGACGTCTCGGCGTTTTGATTTCGCCTGTCATAATCGCCTTTTTAATCGTCTATTCCTACTCGTCTTTGGAGTGGCGCACTTTCGGGCCTTATCTGGCCGGAGCCGTAACCGTGGCGCTTCAGCTTTTCTGGCGCAACCCGCTCATAAGCATCATCGCGGGAACCGCGACGTACATGATTCTTCTTCGCGTCTGAAACGGGACTGCTCTCCCGGCATCATTATCGCAAATGGGAACAGTCCCCCTTGCTATTCCTCATACGCATCCTGATGTTGAAATCCGCTCTGCCGTCAGTCACAACTTCTTCGTAGCGGACCGCATTTTTAACAATACTTATCCTTACGCCTATAAACACAAAAAACCGCCTTTATTCGGCGGTTTCATCGGGATTTAATGGTGGGCTATAGTGGATTCGAACCACTGACCTCTTCCATGTCAAGGAAGCGCTCTAACCAACTGAGCTAATAGCCCTAAACTGAGGTATAGTTTATCAAATCTCGGCTGACTGTGTCAACAGCAAATGTAAAATATTTTTTATCGGCGATCCTTGAGCGGAACATAGGTCTTCGGACGGAAGAGCGGCTTGTACGCAGGGCGGAGAATCGGCCCGTTGTTTATAAGCTCCTCCATACGGTGGGCGCACCAGCTTACGCAGCGCCCGACCGCAAAAAGCGGCGTATAAAGATCGCGCGGAATGTTGAGCATGTCGTAAACGAAGCCCGAATAAAGGTCGACATTGGCGCAGACGTCCTCGGCGCGGGGATGAAGTTCCTTGATGATCGCAGGACCGAACTCCTCTATCATTTCATAAAGCCTCATCTCATCAAGACGATTCTTCGCCCTGGCAAGTTCCCTGGCTTTGCGTTTCAAGAGCTTCGCGCGTGGATCGGAAACCGTATAAACCGCATGCCCGAGCCCGTAGATGAGGCCGGTTCCGTCTCCGGCCTTTTTCTCGGCGATTTTTCTTAAGTACGCTTCTACGGCTTTGGGATCGCGCCAGTCCTTTACGTTCTCCTTGATCTCGTCCATCTGCTTCATGACGCGCAGATTCGCGCCGCCGTGGCGGGAACCCTTGAGCGAAAGAACGGACGCTGCGATCGACGAATAGATGTCGGTATGGGCGCTCGTCACGACGTGGGTTACGAACGACGAATTGTTTCCGCCGCCGTGCTCGGCGTGGAGAATGAGGGACAGGTCGAGGGTTTCGGCCTCCAGCCTCGTGTAGCGCCCGTCATCGCGGATAAGAGAGAGAAAGTTCTCCGCGCTCGACTTCTTCGGGTCGGGATTGCGGATCATGAGCGAGCCGCCCATGTGATAGTGGACTTTCGCCTGATACGCGTACGCGGCGATCGTCGGCATAACGCTGATGATCGCAATCGATCTTTCAAGGCACGTCTCGATCGAAAGGTCGTTGATCGCGTCCTGCTCGGGCACCTCCTCGAACGCCATGGCGAAGAGAACGGCTCTTGCGATGGCGTTCATGATGTCGGCGGAGGGATGGCGCAGAATCGCGTTCTCCTTGAAACCGTCCGAAAGCTTGCGGTACATGCCGAGTTTCGCCTTCCAGTCGACGAGCTCGCGCGCCGTCGGCAGTTCGCCGAACATCAACAGATACGCGCACTCCTCGTAACCGTAACGATGCTCCCTGCGGTCGGCGGCGACGAGATCCTTAACGTTAATTCCGCGATAATAAAGTTCGCCGGGAATCGCTATCTTCTCACCTTCTGAAACGACATAGCCGTGAACGTTTCCGATAGTCGTGAGCCCGACAAGAACGCCCATGCCGTCATCATTTCGCAAACCGCGCTTGACGCCGTATTTGCGGTATAATGCCGGATCGATATAGTCTGCCTTGCGCACCTTTTGCGCCTTTTCAATCAACCATTCTCTTTTAATCATCTTTATTATCCTGGAATCGCTTTTTTTGAGGCAAGATTATACACAATAGGACATTTGCGCGCAACTGCCAATTTTACAGCGTTTCAATTTGCGGGTTTGTAGGAATCCTTAAGCGTCACGGTACGGTTGAACACAGGCTTCGCGGCCGTATGATCGTATTCGTCCGCGATGAAGTAGCCCGTGCGCTCGAATTGAAAACGCTCGCCTCCCTTGGCTTCCGCCAGGAGGGGTTCGACATAGCCGTTCACAACCTTCAAGGATTCGGGATTCATGTACTTCAGGAATTCTCCCGAACCGTCCTTGAGGGGATCCTTCTCCGTGAAAAGCTTATCATAAAGCCTGAACTCCGCAGCGACGCCGCTTGAGCAGTCGACCCAGTGGATCGTACCCTTAACCTTGCGTCCGTCGGCCGCGTTGCCGCCCCAGGACTCGGGATCCCATGTTCCGTGTATTTCAACGACTTCGCCCGCGTCGTTCTTCACGCAGCCGGTGCACCTGAAGATGCATGCTCCGCGGAGGCGGACCTCCTGACCGGGAGCCATGCGGAAAAACTTCTTTTCGGGAACTTCCATGAAGTCGGCGCGATCGATCCAGACCTCGCCGCTGAACGGGATCTGACGCATGCCGGCGGACTCGTCGAGCGGATTGTTCGGGAGTTCCACCATCCTGACATTCCCCGTTCCCCAATTATCAACAACGACCTTTACGGGATCGACAACGGCCATACGGCGAAGCGCCGTCTTGTTGAGTTCCTCACGGACACACCACTCGAGAAGCGCGGGATCGGACTCGCTCTCGACTTTCGTTACGCCGACGCGCTCGCAGAATTCGCGGATCGCGCCGGGCGTATAGCCTCTGCGGCGCATACCGCACACCGTAGGCATACGCGGATCGTCCCAGCCGTTGACGTGGCCGTCGGTTACGAGCTGCAGAAGAAGACGTTTCGACATTACCGTGTAAGTGATGTTGAGACGCGCGAACTCGCGCTGCTCCGTGCGGATTTTGACCCCGTTTCTTACAGGCAGCATCCCCATCTCGTCGAGACGGTCGACGACCCAATCGTAAAGCGGACGGTGAACTTCAAACTCGAGCGTACACATCGAATGCGTAACACCTTCGAGCGCATCCTCGATCGGATGGGCGAAATCGTACATCGGATAAATGCACCACTTATCGCCGAGATGATAATGGGCTACGTGGCGGATGCGGTAGATTACGGGATCGCGGAAATGAATGTTGGGCGAGGCCATGTCGATCTTGGCTCTCAAGCACCACTCGCCGTCGGCGTATTTGCCCGCCTTCATATCGCGGAAAATCTCGAGGTTGCGCTCAGGTGTCGTATCGCGCGAAGGCGACGCGCGCCCCGGCTTCTCGGGAACGCCGCGATACTCCTTCCACTCGTCCTGACCGAGATTGCAGCAGTATGCCTGACCGGATTTAATCAGGTTTTCGGCGATCTCATACATCTTGTCAAACATGTTGGAGGCATTGTAGAAACCGGCCTCTCCGCTGTCGCCTTCGCCCGACCAGTTGAACCCGAGCCACCTGATATCCTTTTTGATGTTCTCGGCGTATTCATCGGACTCCTTCGTCGGATTCGTGTCGTCGAGCCTGAGATGGCACTCGCCTCCGAAAAGTTCGGCCATGCCGAAATCGAGACAGACCGCCTTAGCGTGGCCGATATGGATATAACCGTTCGGTTCCGGCGGGAAACGCGTTACGACTTTGCCGCCCGTTCTGCCTTCTGCGACATCCTTCTCGATCCACTGCCTGAGAAAATGCCTGGATGTATCCGATTCGTTCATTGTTTATTCTCCTTGAGTTTTTTCGGACGATTCTCTTTAAATGCCTCTGCCTGACGTTTGATAATCCGCCCGAGTCTGTTCCTGTTAAATTTATCCGCCTTCGCGAGCCCCTGGTGGGCCCAGTAAACCGCGCTGGCCTCGGAAGCGGTCCAATCGTCGACCCCGTAAAGCTTCTCGACTTTCAGCATCTCGCCGCGATCCATCGACAGCTCCTCCCACGCATCGCGCCGGGCGACGTCCTGCGCTATCTCGCGCCACTCGTCGCGAAAGCCCAACGTCAGATCTTTACGCGCAGGACCGACCTTCGATTCGAACAGGTGCGCCAAATCGTAGCAGAGATCGGGATCGCCCGGATTCCAGTCAAGAGCCTCGTCTCTGAGCATCCTGATGGCAGAATTCACCCAATACCACTGATCTGCCTTATTCTTCATGCGGAACGAAACGTTAAAAGCGAGATTCCATGCGGAATAGCTCCACACCTCCGGAACGTGCGGCTCCAGAAACGTCAGCATCGAAGCGAGCTGGACAAGTTCGCTGAAACGTCCTTCGCGCTGCAGCTTATCTGTACGGAACCAGATCACTTCGGCGGCGATTGAACGAAGCCCGCCGAGCGACGCGATCACGCCGGAACTTATGGTGGCGTTGCTCCGTGAGTCGGATGCGGAAAGCTTCATTTGGGCAAAGATTCCGAGACACAGGAAAAGACAAATCGAAAATACGGCCAGTACGCGCTTCATTCGACACCTCCCACCAGATTGCGAAGTTTGGCTATCTCTTCGTCATTACCCATAGCGATAAGAACATCTCCGGCGAGAATCTCAAGTCGAGGACCGACGTTTCTTATCCGTGTAGAACCGCGGATGACCGTAACCACCGTCGCGCCCGTCTCGGCGCGGATGTTGAGCGAGCCGATGCTGCGCCCCACGACGGGCGATGAGAGCGCGACTTCAATATTGCCGATTATGTCTTCGGGAACGGTAAAAGTAATTTCGCGGGAAATCTTAGCGAGCTTCTCGTCGACCTCCAGAGCCGATCTAAAACTTAGAGATACGCGATGACCCGCCTTCACGAAAAAGCGCCATCCGAACACGGCGGTCAGAACCAACACAGACCAGAGAATACATCTCGCCCAGACCTCCTCGGGCGCGAGATGGACATTTATCGCCACGATTTCGAGAAACGCCGATATCACGAACAGCGTTATCACGAAATGTCTCACGACGCTTCTTATCGACATCTGCCATCTCGCTTCGCCGCGGCCGACAATAATTTCAGAAACGAGATTCGCCATGGATCGCGCTATACGGAACGCAAGCGCGGCCAGCGTCACGAGAACCACGTTCATCGCAAGCGCGAAAAAAAGCTTTTTGTGGGCGTTAAAGAAAACTGAAATGTTCGACCAGTCGACGGCGTTGAGAAAAGATACGCAGACGGCGACGGCGGAACATAAAACTCCAATAAGGACAATCTCTATAAAACACCATCGCACCGCAGCCCTCTTCTCGCAGGTTCCGGAATTACGGTACTTCGCCAGAAATCCGCGATAACCGTTTAAAATGTTCCTGATTCTCAACGGACAGTTTTTCTCGACAAAAGTTCCAGCCTTGTCGGAAATGCGGATCATCATCGGATTGAGCATCGTGGTGATGAGCGAAGCGCCTACAACGATCTGATACATCGGCTTATCTACGTCGCCTGTCGTCGTTACGTACAACAGCGCGACCATATACGCGAACTCGCCGATCTGAGCGAGCGAAAAGCCCATCTGAATGGACGTTTTAATATCTACGCCGGTCAAAAGCGCACCCGTAGTGCAGTTGACCAGTTTGCCGCCCATGACAACAAAAGTCAAAAGAAGAATGGCGGGCCAGTTCTCCCAGCACGCGGAAGGATTTACGAGCAGTCCGATAGATACGAAAAACACGGCCGCGAACATGTTACGCAACGGTTCCACGAGGCGCGCCAAACGGGCACGCACCTCGGAACCCGAGCCTACAACGCCTATCAGGAACGCACCGAGAGCGAACGAATAGTCAAGACGATAGGCCAGATACGTGACAAAAAAACAGAAACCCAGCAGCGTAAGCAAAAGCGCTTCGTCGTCGCTTCTCTTCGCTATTGACGTAAGAAAGCGCGGAATGAGAACAAGACCGAAGAAAAAGACGGCAATAAAAAAGAGCCCGAGCCCGCCAAGGGACTTCGCTATTTCGGCGACGTTCATTCCCGCGCCGTTGGCGACTCCCGTTATAAGCGCGATAACGCCGACGCAAATGACGTCTTCACAGACCGAAGTGCAAAGAACGTACTTTACGAACGGTCGCGACGACCACCGCATCTCGTCGATTACCTTCGCTAAAAGCGTCGTCGCCGAATCGCATATCGCCGCACCGAGGAAAAGCGAGGGGACTGTCCCCCAGCCGAAACACGTCCTGCCTATCGTAAAGCCAAGGCATATCATTATCACCGAATCGAGCAATCCGGTCGGGAAAACGACATTGCCGACCTTCTTGAGCTTCGACGTCGAAAGCTCAAGACCCATGGAAAACATCAAAAATACAATGCCGAGCTGGCCTATCGTCTGAACGGACGACTCGTCAGCCAGAAAGGAGCCGCCCAAGGTATGACGCGAAAGCATCACACCGGCCAAAATGTAACCTATAACCTTAGGCCATTTCAGCTTCGTGAACAGTAAAGACACGGACCCCGCGACAGCCATAAGCATCGCGAGGTCCTGTAAAAACGCGCCTTCGTTCATGGCGCCTACGCCTCCTTACTTGACGACCTTGCGACCGCCCCATCCGGCGGAAGCGGCGTTGCCCTTGGCCTTTTCATTCGGGCGGAGGGAACGGACCGCGGCCCCGGCGAGCCACATCTCGTGATTGTGAAGTTCGTTGAGCTTCGCGAGCATCTTCTCCTTATAGTCGGGGCAGCCCGTGTCACGAATAACTTCCTTGGCCTCCTGCATCGTCTTGACGCTCTTGTAGAGCTTCTTGAAGACGGGGAGCGTAGCCTTCTTGAACTCGGGCCTCCACTTGAGAGCGCCGTGCTGGGCGGTCTGCGAGCAGTTGCCGTACATCCAGTCCATACCGTTTTCGTCGACAAGACGGATGAGGGACTGGGTGAGTTCCTCGCAAGTCTCGTTGAACGCCTCGGACGGGCTGTGGCCGTTGGCGCGGAGAGTTTCGAACTGAGCCTCCATGACGCCCGCGAGAGCACCCATGAGAATGCCGCGCTCGCCGACGAGATCGCTCGTCACCTCGTTCTGGAAAGTGGTCGGGAAGAGATAGCCGGAACCGACGCCGATACCGATGGCCTTGGTGACTTCCTCGACCGTCTTCGCCTTCATTCCGTTGGGCTCGAAAGCGTAGGAGCTGTTGATGCCGGCGCCCGAGAGGAAGTTACGGCGGACCGAGGTTCCCGAACCCTTGGGGGCGACCATGACAAGACCGACGCCCTTCTTTGGCTTGATTCCGGTAAGCTTGTTGTAGACGTAGCCGAAACCGTGGGAGAAATAGAGGTACTTGCCGGGTGTGACGAACTTCTCGACCTGCTTCCAAACCTGACCGACGCTACCGTCGGAAACAAGCATCATAATGATGTCGCCCTTTTCGGCGGCTTCTTCAAGAGAGAAGAGAGTCTTACCCTCAACCCAGCCGTCCTTCTTCGCACGGTTCCAGCTGGAGTTGACCTTGGTGTTCTTACGCTGACCGATGATAACGTCAAAACCGTTGTCGCGCATATTGAGCGCCTGGCCGGGGCCCTGAATGCCGTAACCGAGAACGGCGATCTTCTTACCCTTGAGGACCTTGAGAGCCTTGGCAAGGGTGAACTCCTTGCGGGTGGTGATGTTTTCTGCGACTTTACCGAATTTAATCTTCATTTTATAGTTCCTTGAATTTTTGGAAACATTGTATAAATTATATCACAATTCACTTATGATTTACAACACCGTATTGCGTACACCCTTATCCCACTTTTTCCGGGGTGATTTATCCCAGTTTTCAAAAAAGCCCAATAAAACCCTATGAAAATTTATTTTCACACCCCTTCTTTTTCGTCGTAGACTTTTTCATCCGAAGGCGCTTTTCAGGCGCAAGAGC
>JAFXEU010000116.1 GCA_017520845.1 Kiritimatiellia bacterium
TCTACGCCGAAGGGAAGCGCCCCGCACATGCGGGATTTCGGTATCCCGAGCGAGCCTTTGGACATGCCTATCCAAGCGGCGGTAAATATCCTCGCGGCGGCAATGGCTGAAGCGTGCGAAAAGTGGGAGCCATCCGTGCGCGTCGTGTCCGTAACGCCGAATTACGAAAACTGCGCTGAGGGGCGCGTATCACTGACAGTGGAGGTAGCGGAAAATGCCTGAAGTACTTTTTGCCGAAGCCGATTCGGAAAAGATAATCGCGGAGATGTCCGCAGAATACGAAAAAGTTTTCAAGGAAGCGACGGGGGAGAGCATCGTTCTCCGTCCGGCAGATACGGCACGGCTCATGATTGCCACCGCAGCCTTTGCTGTCACGCACATAGAGGCGCTTGTCGATCACGCGGCGAAAATGAATCTGGTGCAGCATTCGGAAGGGAAGTACTTGGATGAGTTAGCGTATGGCGTTACCGATCCGCGCAAGGACGCAGTGCCGGCGTACACGACTGTCAAGATATATTTCTCGACTGCGCTCGCGGCACCGCAGACAATTTCAAAAGGAACAAGAGTAACGGCAGGGGACGGGATATATTGGGCGACGGAAACGGACGTGATCGCTCCCGTGAGCGCCACGGAGGCGACGGTACGCTGCATCTGTCAGACGCCGGGCTCGATCGGGAACGGATATACCGCAGGTGCAATCAAAACGCTCGTGGACACCTCGAAAATTCGCTTTTTCGCGTCGCTTGAAAATGTCGACACGTCTTCCGGCGGTGCGGATTCTGAGTCTGACGCGGATCTTCGCGAACGCATTCGAACAGCACCGGAATCGTTTTCGACAGCAGGGCCGGAGGGCGCATACATACATCTTTTGAAGGCCTATGACGCGAACATCGCGGACGCGTGCACGGTGTCTCCTTCGCCGGGCGTGGTAGCAAATTATATTGTTATGAAGGACGGGTACGTGCCGTCCGAGGAATACCTTGCAGGCGCGAAGGCACATATGTCTCAGAAAACAAAACGCCCCATGACGGACAATGTGCTGGTTCAATCGCCGGACGGGATCGATTATGAGGTGGATGCGACGTATTACATACGCGCCGAAGATGCCGCCTTGGAGGCGGATATCCGCGCTCGCGTGGAGAATGCGGTGGAGGAATACATCCTATGGCAGAGAAGCCGTATCGGACGGGGCATAGATCCCTCCGAGTTGGTGTGTCGGATGAAAAACGCCGGCGCCTCGCGGGTGTCGGTGACGGCGCCGGTGTATACGGAACTGACGCGCGGCGAGTACGATGAGGACGCGCAGGCGCTCAAACCGGTACAGATCGCCAGAAATGTGCAAAAGACAGTGAGGTTCGGAGGGGTAACCAATGGCTGATATAAAAGACATATCTCTTCTTGACGTCGCCCCGCCGAATCTCACCGAGGATTCCGAATGTGCTTCACTGCTTCAAGCGATGAGCGGTCAGTTTCGACGACTGGCGGAGCTCACCGAGAGGGTCATTCTTCTGCCAAATATAGACAAGCAGCCGTCCGAGATCGTGGATGCGCTGGCGTATCACTATCACGTGGATTTCTATGACGCATCGCTCCCGTTGGAGACGCGCAGAAATCTTGTGAAAAATCACAACGAATGGCATCGGATCAAAGGAACACCTGCGGCGGTGGAGAAACTCATACAGATCGTATTCGGAGACGGCTATCTCGTGGAGTGGTTTCAGCGTGAAGACATGGAACCGTATACCTTCGAGGTGCACACCGCTAACGCCAAAGCCGCGGGGGAAGAACGAAAACGCTTTCTCTCGGCGATCAATGCCGTAAAAAACGTGCGATCGCACTTAACGCGTATCGTTGTCGACGAAAACTGCACCGGTACGGTGTATATGGGCGGCGCGATCGCGATTCACGATAAAATCATAATGGAGGCAAGCAACTGATGTTTTCGGCAGAATTAAAGCCAACGGAGGCCGCACGAGCGCTGCTTTCGAAATGCCAGTCCGGCGCAGAGATGTGCTTTACGCGTGTAAAAATCGGATCGGGTATGCTGGGAGAGGCGGATCCGGACACCATCACGGATGTCATCCAGGAGGAAAGCGTTCGTGATATTACATCTATACGGAGAACAGGCGATAAAACCTATGTAAAGTTTCTCTTGACAAACGACAATAAGGTGCCGTATTACCTTCGAGAGATGGCGCTTTTTGCGAAGGATCCCGATTTGGGGGAGATCGTCTATTTGTACGGAAACGACGGAGAAAACGCAGAACTCATAGAGACCGCTGAACACTCCCCTTTGGAGAGGGAAATTACACTTGTTGTAACCGTTTCCAACGTTCAAAGCGTAACCGCTGTCATTCCCGCGGCGACATCCGTATCGCGTGAAGAGTTTGAAGAACACAGCGAAGATGAGGTTATTCATATAACCGCCGAAGAGCGAGAGGCGTGGAACAATAAAGCAGATCTTGACGAGGAGGGAAAAATCTCCACTGAGTACTTGCCGGATCTGCGCGACCTGCTGGGGGTCAAGGAACTGGTGGAACTCGTCCGGTTTACATCGTCCGGCACGTTCGACCCGTCTGACTACCCAACCGCAGACGGTTTGTACACCATCGTGCTGCAGGGCGCAGGCGGCAGCGGCGGCAATACTTCTTTGCACTATGGCGGTAGTGCCGGAGCGCTGAACGTCGTGTCGAATGTTCCGCTCCCCGCCAAGACCTTCGACGTGATTGTAGGGGCAGGGGGAGCGCCTGTGTACGTGGGTCCCGATGGTACCATGGCAGATGAACCCAAAGAAGGCAAGGATGGCGGAGAGACGCAGTTCGGCCCGTACTATGCGCCGGGCGGCCCGGGAGGCGTTTATAATGGCGGATATGATGAAACTATCGAACCCGAGCCCGCGGAATTCTCCGGTTTTCGTTCGGAGGTGGGCACCCTCCTTAAGGGCGGGGACTCCTTTTTTGGTAAAGGTGGCGCTACCCCCTCTTCGGGCGAGAAAGGGGACGGCGGTGCAGGTGGTATCGGCGCCGGCGGTGGTTCTTGCAGAGGGAATCCGGTCACTTTAGGAACGAGTTACTACAGCGGCGCCGGAGGCGACGGCCTCGTGATCATTTACGGACGCGTGGAACAGCGAGGAGGAGAGCAAAAATGAAAATCGCACTTTTAAAAAATGACACCGTGGTCAATGTTATCGTATGCGATACGGTAGAACACGCCGCGGCCATTTTTCCGCAGTATGACTGCGTTGAGATGGCGGATGACTTGATCTTCAAAAAACCGAACAAAACCGAGGAATTGTACAGCAAAATGGCGGAGGCTATCCTGGAAGGAGTGAACGGTATATGACAGAAAAAGAGTTGATTCTTGAAACACTCCGCCGTATGGGACAAATTATCGCCGTCGGTGTGCAAACCAGATCGGCAGAGATGAACGGGACGCAGCTGAACGCGGAGAGGGAGTACATTCCTCGCTTTGCCGACGCTGTGAAGACGAAAAACATGCTGACCCGGAAGGCGGGACAGACGGACGGCTTCGTGTGCAAGTCTACCGCTGGCCGTGTTGTGCGCTTGATCCAGAATTATGATTCGTCTGTTCATACCGGTGAGCCGGAAGAACTTTCGGCGCAGTGGCGTTTCGTGTGGTCCACTGATCCACAAAAAGCCTTGCCGTTTGTATCTATCAGCACCTCGCCGTTTGCTAAGGGGGATTGCTGTACTCACGACGGTCATGTGTGGCGCTCCGGACAGGATGGAAACGTGTGGGCCCCGGGAACATTCGGCGTATCGTGGGAAGATCTCGGCTCGATTGATGAAGTTATATAAGGAGACGATAGAATGAACAATACACTATCCGTAATGCAGGGAGATCAGTACGGGATCCCGTTTGAGATCACGGACAAGGACGGAAACCTTCTCACCGATGCGTCCGTTGATGACGTGGAGATCGTGATTGGCGACATGAGAAAAACGCTCGCCGACGGCGAGATTACGTACAGCGAAGCGGATGGCGCGTTTCTGTTTCCCCTGACGCAAAAGGAATCGTTCGCGATGGCGGAGCGCACCCAGCGCGTGCAGGTGCGTG